>JADJOX010000007.1:1572500-1671533 GCA_016713565.1 Ignavibacteriota bacterium | reverse complement strand
GTTCCTACTAAAGCAGGATCTAAAATCAATTTTAGGCTCTGTGGTTTTATCTTCACTGCACGAGCTAATTAATACGGCGAAAAGTATTACTGAAATATATATAAATTAATTGCAGCTTCATTTTTCCTTTCAAGAATATAAATTTGTTACGTACGATAAAAAAATATAAAAGAAATTTTCAAAAAATTATATGAATAATAAAATATTTACAGTAAATAAAATATTTTTCATAAAATATTGTAATTTTATTAACAACAAAAATGGATAAGTAATTGAAAATGTTATTTATAGGCGGAACCGGAAACATTAGTACCGAAGTCAGTAAATTATGCATTGAAAAAATTATGAGCTTTGTTGCTGAACCGGGATAAAAATGTTAAAATTTCCGGTGCAAAAGGAAATTATTTGTGATATTCCAATTATGATAATTGTTCAATTGCTTTGGATAAACATAATTGGGATGTAGTTGTTAATTGGATTGCGTTTACAAAAATGGCGATGATAGGAATTTCGTTATTTACCGGAAAAACAAAGCAATACATTTTTATCAGCTCAACCTGACATATCAAAAACCGCCAAGTTCGCCAATTATAGCCGAATCAGCACCTTTGAAAATCCTTTCTGGCAATATTCGAGAGACAAAATAGAATGTGAAAAAACTTTAATGATAGAATTTCCAGTCAAAACAGTTTCCCGTAACAATTGTAAGGCCTTCACTTACATATGATACAGTTATTCCGGTTCCAATTGGCGGATGGAATAGATACACCGTTGTTGACAGAAATTAAAACGGGAAGAAAAATTGTCGTGCATGGCGATGGAACATCGCTATGAACGATACGCCGCAAAGATTTTGCCAAAAGGTTTTATTGGTTTAATAGGAAACATAAAAGCCATTGGAGAATCGTTTCATTACTAATGATGAAATTTTGACATGGAATCAAATTTATGAAGCAATTGCCGAAGCAATAAATAATGAACCAAATATAATTCATATTCCATCGGATTTTATTGGTAAATATGATGAACACTTGAAATGCAGCCTGCTTGGCGATAAAGCTCACAGCGTAATTTTTGATAACTCGAAAATAAAAAATTTGTTCCGGATTTTAAGCCTGTTACCGTTTAAAATGGAATAAAGGAAACAATAAATTGGTTTGAAGCAAAAACTAGAAAGAAAAAATCATTAAACTAGAAAGTAATAATTTAATTGATAAAAATTGCCTTAATGATTACGAAGAAATTTTTTGCGATAATTTCACAATATATAATTAGGGTTGCCATATATCAAATAAAAAGTTCATATTGGTTCCGTTGCACTTTATTCATTTATACTTTACCTAATACTTACTTTTATAATTCTTCTTCCAATTGGATTGATTCTTTCTTTTGTTTCTAATTTTATTCCAAATAGCGATGAATTAGAAACTGGAGTTTTACCATTTATAAGCAGATAATTCATATTCATTCTACCAATTTTTTATGCTGTGATTGGAGCTGTAATTAATGTTATTGTTGCTGCGATTTATAATTTGATTTCTAAAAAATTTGACAGTATAAAATTTGAACTAGGAAAATGTTATAATGAAAATGAAGGGTTGATTTAAGTAATCTTAGTTGTAAATAAAATTATTTCATTTTAAACTATTTATATAAATTTTATTTTTTAGTTTTGAAAAAAGATGCCTTCTGAGTTGCACTGCAACATCCCAAATCTAATCATTTTGTTGATATTGATTTCCGAATTATGTTAAGAATAACGGAATAAAATTAGTATTAAATTTAGTAAATAACGTTTCTTAATAAATCATTTACTTCTCAAGATTTCTAAAATTTGATCGGAAGTTTTAAGTAATTGTTTTTTAGAGAAAATTAAGATGTCACCTCAAAGTAAAATGACATCTTATAAGTAATAACTTTGTTATCCAAAATTATTTAATGGTTTAAGAGTTATATCACGGAAATAGTTTTGTTCCGTTATAAGTTCTCATATCAAACCGCATATCTGTCATTTCCGCACTTTTCTTGATCAGAAGTTTTATAATGCATTTCCACTTATTTTATCCATTTTATCCTCGTCGGCTTGGTTATAATCTGGTGCAACACCAAAAATTCTTGTACAATGTGGCAAATGCAATATCCCAATCTTCAGGACTTGATGGTGTATTTAGAAGAATATAATATCCTTCAAGTAATCCTTGCTTTTTTGCTTCTAACCACTGGCTGGTAAAAAGTGAGTGCGAAGATACTTCGTGTAGTTATCAAACTGTCCGGGTTTTGTTCTATAAAAACTTACCACACGTACATTGCCCTCTGTATAATGCTCTTGTCCGAATAAGCTTTTACTGAGAATAGAACCATGATTAACGATAGTAGAGTTAAGATATTTATTTTTTATTTTTTCTTTTTTCCTCTTTATGAAATATTTATTTATTTACGATTGAGAATTTTTAACAAAATTTATTTCGTCATTATTGTGTTTTAGATGTTCTTCCGCCATGATCACCAATTAAAAACCATTTACCGTCTTTTTCATCAAGATATCTGTCCATTTTCCTGCTGTCTGTTCTTCTTTTCGATCTGATTATTTTTTCTATTTGTGAATAAAATAGTTTGCAAACGCAAAAATCACCTTAACCCAAATAGTTACGGGTGTTAAAGTATATAGTACTGTAGTATTATTTTTAAATTCATTTGTTATCCATTTTGAGGTATTAGATTTATTTTGGGGAACAACAGTTTGATAGCTCCACCTATATAACTTTCATCAAAATACGACACAATCCTTGTACATCTCCTTTTGAAGAAACTCCCAATATTTTCTATTCCAGCCCAAACTTCCTTCTGTTCACTACTCCATTGCTGAGCAAATAAGTTTGAGGTGAAAATTGAAAATGTTAAAGCGATTAATAAAATTATCTTTGATCTGTTTTTCATGTAACTAACTCCTATTTTCTTGTTATTAATTATTATTTATTAAATACTACTTCTCTATAAATTTCATCTGAATGCTTTCCGGTAAAATATTTATCATATGCTTTATTAAATTTTTCTCAGTCTTCCTTAGTTTTCCAAACCTCTTTAAATAGTTCATCTAATTTCCTGCATTGCTTGGGGATATCTTCCCAAGATTTTATTTCTGTTATTTCTATGATGTCTCTTGTTATTATCACCCACCAATGTCTTACAGTTTTGTGACTAACTACATATAGATTTTTATCCCAAACCTTTATTTGAAATTGATGAGTAAGTGAATCAAATTCAGCGGCGCTTCCATCTTCGGGGAAAAGCTGCTTCAAGATTTTGAATTATAAAAGCATTACCCGTTGCTGGGCAATATGTTGATTTACTCGAAATTGAAATAAGTAAAAAAGTATGATTGTAAGAATGTATTTCATAGAACGATCTCCTATATTATATTGTTGATTTTTACAAAGTTTGTTGAAAGTTTAAATCTAATCTTTAAGTTTAATTGATCCGTTAGCTATTTCAATTTTTCCATCACTATTGTATAGAAAAGCGTGTATCACCTTGGTAGAAATCTGCAAACATAACAACTTGCGTATTATCAACTTCTACCTAGGACTTTAATATTGTTTTATTATCAATGTGAATTGTTTTGGTTTTTTCATTATTTATTTTTTACTTTTAGAATCCTTCCAAGAAAGTGTTGAATCAGTTGTGATAATTATTTCAACGGTAAATAGATCATATTCAAAACCATTTCTTTGCCAATTATATTTTGATATGTCAAACTCAATTCTTTGTTTTCTAACTTTTCAATTGAGTTATTTTTTTCTGCTAATGCATCATAATATTCCCATTCAAACTCAGTATTTTGTTTAAAGAAAGGTTTTCCAAACATTAGAGTTTCAGCTAATTTTCTTTCATCGGTTTGTGCAGATAAAGTGGAAAATATAGCGGTTATTATAAATATTATAAACAGAGTTGAATTAACGGATTTCATTAATATTCCTTTCATATTATTTCTGAATATTTATTTTAAAAATTTTAATTACCGCTTAACCACTGTTCAAAACTTTTATTTGTTTCACCAAAAGAATAACTCCAATCAGGCAGAAGTCTTAAACCGGTATTACTTTTCCAAATAAAATTTACGGCGTCATTAATGTCTTCAGTATTAATAATTTTGATTAAAAACATTTCGAATTCAGATAGGTTTTCATTTTTCATTTCGCAATTAATATTCTGAGCAACTAAAGTATTTTGAATTATCTCAGCTTGTCTTAAATCATAAGTCGCCCAAACAATTCCATTATTTCCGTTTAGATAATCTTTTTCATTATATGAGATAGCAAGTTCTATTTTACTGCCAAAAGGTAAAATTGGCGGATTTTCATTACTAATTGTTCTCCATTCAATTGATTTTTGAGAATCAATTTTAATTTTTCCGAGATTGCTATAAATTCCATTGATTGTAATTGATTTCACAATTTTCTATCGATTCTAACATTTTTGAATGTTTGAAAATTCATTACAAAAGTAACTTGAAATATTGCGGATATCTTGTATTATTTACGCATTAGTTTAGACTTTTTGATCAAACTAAATCTTTCAAGTGAATTTTAAATAATTGGCGAAGATAGATTAGTATAGATAGGTTAATTTTATTTAGAATTGAATAACAATGGAAAGCAGAATTTAAAATCTAAATTTGATTATTTAGGTATTTGGAATTAAAATAATTTTATCTTGATTTTACTCGGTAAATATCATTTTAATTGCTTTTGATAACTCACCATTTTGTAATTTGAATAATTTATTGGCCTCTGTTAATGCATTTGTTGCACTATATGTTACGTTTACAGCATTTTTACTCATAATTGGTAAATGATTTCTGTGTTTAATAGCAATAAAATAATTATCAGTATAAGCTCCAAATTGGAGCGAAGTTACACCATCTAGATCAACAATACTTCCATTTTTTAATAAAAAAGCAGACCTAGTAGCCTTAATTGAAGAAGAATTATTTTTATCTCTTAATTCCACTGAAACCCAATCCACAACATTTTGTGGAATTGCAATTACAGTTTGAGAATCAGCAGTAAATGGTGATGACAATGGAATATTTCCTGCTAAACTATTATTCATATTTCCATTTGTTGAATTATAAGTACCTTCTAAAAAAGCTGTTAACTGAACCGGTGGTGCTATATTGTAAAAACTACGTAAATTGGGGTAATCTGTACCGATCATAAACCAAACATTTGTAAAATCCCAACTTGCACTTGTAAATGTGGACAAAGTTTTAATTTCAGTAGTTGTTTTGCCAACTTCCTCTGCTGCACTTGTTGTTTGTCCGGAAGTTTGTTTATCCCAAAAACATCCGTTGGTTATAATATACGGTGTATTTGTATTTTTCCAACCAATTAATCCTCCTGTTTTGCCCAAAATATTTAACTGGGGATAGTTAACCTGAGCTGTACTATAACAATTTTGAATTTCAGAGTAATAATCCAAATATCCTATTAACCCTCCGGCATTAGTTTCTGTTCCATTTGCAAGAAGTTCAACCGTTGATGTTGAACCCATGCAATAACTATTATATACTGCTGAGATTCTATTCTTACCAATTAAGCCTCCTACTTCAGAATATCCTTTAACAATACAGTTACTGCTAAAGCAGCTATTTACTAATGTATAGACATTTTGATAACCTATTTCTTCAACATATAAACCAGAATAGCCTATCAAACCCCAACAAATCTATTGCCGGTAATTTCACAATTTAAACTATAACAACCTTCAATTCGTGTGATACCATTAGGTGGAGCAGCACCAACAAGTGATCCTGTGTAATTGCCTCCAATTATATTTGCATTAACAATTCCGAGATTTACAACTACCCCTATTAGATTTCGAAATAATCCGACGTAATCCATTGTTGGACGATTAATATGTAAATTGCTAATAGAATAACCTCGTCCATCATAACCCCCACTAAACCACCAGCTATTTGCTTCATCACCAATTGGCAAAAAACCTTGCCCACTATCCCAATTTTGAGTAATTGCAGCATCAATATCTGAAGTTTGGTTAAAATTATATACCCATTCCAAACGATGCTGCGATAAGAATTTAAGATGATCAAGCGTTGAAATCAGAAAAGGATTTTCTAAAGTTCCGTCTCCGGGATACGGACTACACAATCCCCATCATATTCAAATTCTATTTTACTAATATTATTAAATGAATTTAGGCTAAGCTGTTCACCAATTAAATTTGGAGGATTTGTGTTATCGGGCGGGTAATAATATTGTGATTTTAGCGAGTTTCCTATAGCATCATACCCAATTATTTTGATATATGTATTGTTGCGTATATTAACCCAATTTCCGTTTATATCTAGCTCTAAATCCAAAACATAAATTTGAAAATTGAAAATTGTCAATTTATGATTAGTTTCTAATGAAAATCTTGAAAGTGTCAAATTTGAATTACTAATAGCTTGCAAAGAATTCTCGTTAATACTTGCGAAACCATCATAACTAAAAATATGCCAATCAATTCCGTTTTCTTTCCAATGTGTTGTATATGAGTTTTGATTAAAGGTTAAAATTGATTGAGCTTGAGTCATAATTGATATAAATATTAAAAATAAGATTAAATTGTATGTTTTTATCATTTTGTTCAGCTTTCACATAATTTATCAATTATTCTTTTGAATTTGATTTTAAAATTAGATGGATTGAATATGGATTTCTTGTATTATTTATGCAAAAATTTGGACTTTATGAAATTATAGGGTGATTTATTTGAAATGTCTATTTACATTATAGTGTTTCTATATTCCGATGGACTTTTTCCAAATTGTTTTTTGAATGAACGGGAAAAATATGCTTGGTCGCTAAATCCGACCATATAACAAATTTCTGCTACATTTCCGGCCTTCTGCTTTAATAAATCAGCCGCTCTTTGCAAACGAAGCGACCGAATTAATTGTCCTGCCGGCTGATCAATTAATGCATTTAATTTTCTATTTAATTGCGAAATACTCATATTAACTTTAGATGCAATATCTTCAATTGTAAAATTTTCATTTTCAAAATTGGATTCAATAAATTTTATTATATTTTCCAAAAATTTTTGATCTACAGAAATTTCTGTAATTTCTGAAGGCTTTAGAATTGTGGATTTACTAAATTTCTTTCTTAATTGTTTACGCTGATAAATTAAATTTTTTATTCTAACAATCAATTCTTTAGCACTAAATGGTTTGGTTAGATAAGCATCAATTCCGGTTTCCAAACCTTCTATTTTATCATCTAAGGCTGCTTTTGCCGTTAGCATAATTATTGGAATATGGCTTGTTTTATTATTACCGCGAATTTCTTTGCAAAATTGATAGCCATCTATTTTAGGCATCATTACATCTGTAATTATTAAATCGGGAATTTCAGCCTCTGCTTTTATAATTCCTTCCTCTCCATTCGAAGCTTCAAAAATTTTATATTCATCTTCAATTTGTTCTTTTATATATGATCTCACATCCGTATTATCATCAACAATTAGAATAATTTCGGAATTTTTATTTCGGGAATTATTTTCCAACTGTGAATCAATTATTTCAACTTTTTCTTCATTCAAATTTTCAATATCATTTTGATTTGTGAATTTTGTGGAATAATCGACCAATTGTTCTTTTTCCAAATTTAAATCGCCCATAGGAAGTTCAATTGTAAATTCCGTCCAATAATTTTCTTCACTTTCAACATTAATTTTTCCGTTATGAAGTAGAATTAATTCATTTGCTAAAGCTAATCCAATTCCGGTTCCTTCAAATTCGCGAGTGTTTGAACCTTCAACTTGATAAAATCGATCGAAAATATGAGGTAAGTGCTTTTACTAATTCCTTTTCCGTTATCTTTAATTTTTATTAAAACAAATGAATCTCCCCTTAAACTTAAACTTACCGAAACTTCACCGCCAGATTTTGAAAATTTTATTGAATTTGAAATGAAATTATAGAAAACTTTTTCCATTTTATCCGGATCAAAAATTACTGGAATGTTTTCAAAATCAGATTTGAATTTTAAAACTAATTTTGTGTGTTTCTGCAATTGATTCAAATGAATAAAATAAACTTTTTAGAAAAGAAACAATATTATGCTGTTTAGCTTCAAGTTTCATACTTCCGGCTTCAATTTTTGATAGATCCAAAAGCTGATTAATTAAATCTAAAAGCCTTCGTGCATTCCTATTTGCAACGTGAAGTTTTCCTTTTTCCTTAGTTTCAATATTTGATGAAAGAACACTTTCAATTTGTCCCAAAACTAATGTAAGCGGAGTTCTAAATTCATGAGAAATATTTGCAAAAAAATAGGATTTTAACTGATCGAGTTCCTTTAGTTTTTCAAAAGCTGCTAATTCAAGTTCCAAAGAATGTTTTTTGTGAATTCGTTTTAACTCATAATCTCTAATAAGATATAATATTCCTAAAAATATAAATGCATAAATAAGATATGACCACCACGTTAAATACCAGGGTGCAAGAATTGTAAAGGTATAAAAATCTTCACTTCCAATTTTTCCATATATATTTTGGATTTAACACGAAAAGTATAATCTCCGTTTGAAAGATTTGTATATTCCTTTATATTTTCATTACTCCATTGCGACCAGTTTTCTTCATATCCTTCAAGTATAAATTGATATTCATTTTGTTCAGATTTATCATAACTTGTTGAGGTAAATTGAAACACCAAATCATTATTTCTAAAAGAGAAAATATTTTTTTTCGAAGTTTTTTGATTTTTTGTACCGGCATAAACTAATGAATCATGATTAACAAATACATTTCTTATAAATGTTGCAAATTTTTCTTTCAGAAATCTATTATTTTTAGGAGAATACTGAATTAAACCTTCATCCGAACTTATCCATAAAATTTCCTTTTTTTCAATTGGACTATAATCTGAATACATTGTAAAAATTCTGCTTAAGTCTAATCTTTGAAATTCCGGAGATGGTGTCCACAAATAATTATCTGAGTTTTGTTTTATAGCTTTACCGAATTCTAATCCATTTTCCGTTTTTGCCAAAATCCAAAAGTTATGATCATAATCTTCTACATAAAATTTTATCAAATGAGTTGAACTAGTAAAAGTCGTTCCCAAAATTGAATCCGGATGAAATTTTTTTGTATTTTCATCAAAATTGAAAAATCCTTTATCTGTTGCAAAAAAAGGTTTTTCATCAATTATTAATATTGATGCTAAATTTCCCGGAAGTTTGTTGTTATTATCATAATAATCTATATTTATTTTGGTTGAATCAACAGCATTAAATAAATAATCATCCTTGCATGAAATTTGAATTGCGCCTTGGTAATAAGTTGTTAGCCATAAACTTCCATTTCCGTCTTCACTAATATTTGCAATTTCAAAAGGAACTTGAGGTAGTTTTATTAAAAGTTGAAATCTGCCATTTTTATATTTTAAAATATTTATTCCTTCTCTATGGTTTACATAAAAAATATTTGTATCAATATTTGATTTGCATCCAACGGAAGCAGTCATATCAAATAATTTCTCAATTGTATTATCATTATTAACTTTTGAAATTCCATCCATTGTAAGAACAAAAAGTGAATTTCCAAATGAGAAAAAATTATAACCGCTTGAAGAAATTCCTTTAAATGTTTTGAATGTTAAAGTAGTTTCATCATATTGGAGAAGTCCGAATGAATTTGTGGCATAAATTTTATTATTAAATCTATAAATTGATGAAAAATAGTTTTTACCGGTTTTTTCAATTGGAAGCTTTTTAAATGGTGAATCAATTTCAATTTTTGCAAGTCCATCTGTCATTGCAAGCCATAAACTTCCTTGGTAATCCGGATAAACATCATACACAATATCTGTTTTAAGTCCGTTAGTAGAATTAATATTCTGAATTAATTTTCCATTTTTATCAATTATAGTAATTCCGCCTCTTTGAGTTGCAATTGCAATATTTTCATTAAAAAGTTTACACGCATTATAAATTTTATTTTGAAATAAAAATTGATCAGCTTCGGTTTTGAATTTTGTAAAATTATTTCCGTAATAAAGAAATAATCCGTTTGTGTTTGTAGTAATTAAAATTTTATCATTAAAAGGAATCATATCATAAACTCCAACGCTTGCAAAACTTTCGCCATCTGGAATTAATTTGACAGAGTTACCAATTATTTTTTGTAAACCAATTCCGTTATTTCTAACAAATATATCGTCTCCAACTTTATATAATCTGTATGAAAAAACTGAATCAATAATTGTAATATTATTATTGTGAAAACGAAAAATTTGATCTTGGGTTTTAAAATAAATTCCATTTGAATTTTCGTTAACATCCCAAACATCTCCAAAATTTGGAATATTTAAACTAAGTTTACGAAGTGAAACAAACTGAAGCTGTCCAATTGAATCAGCATCTAAATAGCCAAAATCAGATGATGCAGCAACATAAATTCTTCCTTTTGAATCCATACACATTGATCTGACAATGGAATTGTTGCTGGTTTTTATTAATCTCCAAGAAGAACCGTCATATTCCAAAATTCCATCATCATTACCCAAATACATCAATCCTCTTTGATCTTGTAAAATACACCAGTTTTGAATTCCAGAATTGTATTCATTTGGACTATAATTTTTTACAAAAACTGCCCTATTTTGCCTGAACTTAAATTTTGAGAATAGTTGGAGGTGATGTTTATTAATAGGAAAAAAATAATTGCGCAGTAGAAGCAATGTATTTGAAAATAATAAAAAAACTTTTCGAAAATTATTTTCCCCAAAAATAATTTCCTTTCTGTGCAATTTGCACTTTAAATTAATTTTACAAATACATAATGGAAAAATATTTATTCCTCAAAAGCGGATTCAACAAATTTTCTTAATTGTCTTACTTCGTTTCTGCTAAGTTGCTGACCAATTTTGGCAAGCATGTAAACACCCAAAATAATGATCAGAATTATTGGAACTGCCCAAAGAATAGTTGCGGAATAACCTAAACTTAGTCGTGAAAGTCCCCAGAATAAGCATGCAAACGCAAAAAAGCCCAATATAGAAAATGTGAACGCGAAAGCAGTCCAAATATTTTCATTTGGACCAATAGTTCCGCGTATTTCAGTTCCGTTTTCAATTTCATCTATCTGAAGATTAATTTGCGGTGTCCAAATATGCTTATCATTTTGGAGTGTATAAATTACCGCAAATCCTTCTTTGATCCATCCTTTAAATTGAGAATTAGGATCATATATTTTTTGCAATATTATATCCATAACTTGTTCTCTACCAAGTTTGGAAATTATCTTTATTCTGGGTCGCAGTTCGGTTGACATTTATTCTCAAAAGGGACAAAGTGTGGGATTAATATTAGCAAATGAAAATGTTAAAGTCAAAATTCATTATATGATTATTGGCAAACTAAAAATTATTTTTCTAAAATTATTCATCCTCATTTTCATCCTCTTCCTTTAAACTCACGCCCAAAAAATTCAATTCAAAATCTTTCAATATTTCTTTAACATCATCAACGTCATTTTCATTTACCATTAAAATAGCCGGTTCTAATAATGGTCTAATTGACATAAAATTTTCACCATGAAAATAATAATCCGCGTTTCCATCAAGAAGACTTTTGATCATTGCAATATCGACTTGGCTGTATGTTCTTAAAATTTCAACATAGTTATAATCTTTTTCTACTTCTCCATCTCGATGAACCGTTTTTGGCGAAAATGCGGGAAGACAAACCGCAATATATTCGGTATCTTCAAAAGGAGTGCTGTATCTTATCCATTCTCCTTTTTCCGTTAAAATCGCTTCGCCAGCTTTAACTTCAAAATTTTCATTTTCTGTTTCAACCTTAAGAATTCCTTTTAACACAATAGTATATTCGTTGAATTCCGGCTGCTGTCCCGGCTCAATCCAGCCTTGCGGACTATTCATTTTGGCAATGCTTACTTCTTCGCTTTGTGAATTCACTCTTCCAAAATATTCCTTAATTATTTTAGGTTTATTTCCGGCTGATTCAATTATTGACGGTGAACTAATTATTTTTGGCATAATAACCTCTATTGTACAAATGAATTTACAAAATTTTATAAATCAATATAATGCATTTCTCAATAATGTGATTTTCAATTTTAAATTTTTGTTAAATTTTTATATCTCATGAAATGTATAATTTTTTTTAAATTCAAATTATTATTTTATATTCCTTTATTAAAAAAGAATGGTTGTTATGATTAAAAATATTGTTTTGTTCTCAATTATATTTTCATTTATTGGCTATGCCCAAAAAGATGAAAAACCTAAATTAGTTGTCGGAATTGTTGTTGATCAAATGCGTTATGATTATTTGGAAAAATTTTACGATCAATTTGGCAATAACGGATTTAAAAGATTGCTGAACAACGGGACAAATTTTACAAATTGTAAAATAAATTATATTCCAACTGTAACTGGCGCGGGACATGCATCAATTTATACAGGAACTATTCCGTACTTTCACGGAATTATTGCAAATGATTGGAAAGATAGAACAACGTTTGAAAATGTTAACTGTGTTACAGCTGTTAGTCCAGCAGACAAAATGCTTGTTGAAGGAATTGATAAAGAACTTTCACCTGAACAGCTTTTAAGTACAACTATCGGAGATCAAATTAAACTTAATAGTTTTGGAAAGTCCAAAGTAATTAGTCTTTCTATAAAAGACCGCGGGGCAATGTTGCCTGCCGGAAGAAGCGCAAATGCGGCATATTGGTTTGATGATAACACCGGAAAATTTATTTCTTCATTTTATTATCTGAAAAAATTACCCGATTGGGTAACAAATTTTAATAATTCGGGTATTGTTGATTCTTATTTGAATAAAGAATGGAATTTATTAAAATCGCCGGAGATATATAAAAATTTACCCGACGATAATTCACAATATGAAGAGGATGTTTTTAATGAAGGAAAAACGTCATTCCCGCATTCATTGAAAAATATTGAGCAATCTAAAAAGTTTAATAAACTCTTGTACACACCATTTGGAAATCAAATACTAATTGATTTTGTTAAAGAAATATTAAAAAATGAAAATTTAGGCAAAGGTGAATTTACCGATCATCTCGCCGTGAGTTTTTCAACTCCTGATAAGATTGGACATGATTATGGAATACAGTCTTATGAAGTATTGGATACTTATTTAAGATTGGATGAGCAGCTTTCTGAATTACTGAAAATGTTGGATAACCAAGTCGGGAAAGACAATTACTTACTATTCCTTACAGCTGATCACGGCGGAATGGAAAATACTCGGTATCTTCAAGATATGCATTTTGACGCCGGAGTTTTAGATAATTCCAACTTTAATGAAAAACTAACAAATCACTTAGAGAAAGTTTTTGGAAGTAAAGATTTGATTAAAACAAGATTTTCAAGAAATCTCTACTTAAATTATGAAGAAATTTCTAAACTAAAATTAGATAATATAAAAGTTGAGCAAGAAATTAAAAATTACATGTTGAGCAGTTTTCCCGAAATTGTCGAAGTGTTTACGAAATCCGAACTTGATAAAATGGTTGCTTCGCGATCAACAAACAATTACATTTTGAACGGCTATAATAAGAAGCGATCCGGCGATATATTATTTTCTCTAAAAACATTTTATTTGGAATACGAAAAAAAATATGGCACACAGCATGGATCGAGACACAATTATGATAATCATATACCATTTTTAATTTATGGGAAAAATGTTCCCGCCCAAACAAGAAATGATGAAGCTTATATTGAAGATATTGCGGCAACGGTTTGTGATTTTATCGGAGTAACACCGCCAAGTGATTGTATTGGAATTCCTTTGCTTAAAAAATAAAGTTACCAGATTTTTTTCTGTGTTTTAAAATAAGTCGCAATTATAAAAAATTAATTGTGACTTATTCAGCAATATTATCTTTCAATTTTTATGTTAAGCCATTTTTCTAAAGTCGAATAAATTTTCTCTTTTTCATCACCTGTAAAACTGTTTATTCTGGTTCTGTGATTTCCGCCTTTCTTAATCATTTTTACCGCGTTTGTATTTGGACCAATATTGACGCTTGTAGCCGACCAAGTATCGTTGCCGCCATAAATATAAAGCATATTGTTGCCATAGTTATATATATAACTATTTATATTTTCCATTAATTTTTTGTTGAAATTTAATTCAGCATTTTGCGGAGCAAAACAAATATTGCTGGCGTATTTATCTTTTACATCAATCAGTAAATCAGTAAAATCACTTGTTTCGTAATTGTAATAACCAATTTCAGTATAAGCCTGATAGAAAAACGGCTGAAAATAAGTCATTGATTTTCCGTCAAAATAATCGAACGGAGATGCGGTGTATAAATGCTTAAATAAATTTTCAGGTGTATCGTCTTGATCTGGAATATTATCGCAATTTAAATTTCCCCATTGCCAAAAAGAAAAGGAATATTCCATTACATCGTATTCAAAAGTTTTTTCCAAACCTAATGGAAAAGTATAATTGTGTTCTTCCATATATGAATTCAACATGGGCAAAATTTCATTTCGGTTTTTCAATAATGCTCTTTGATATTTTTCAATTTTATTACGACAGTCATCGGTTCCTACGTTTTCAAGAAATGTATGAATTCTGTTATCTTCCTGCTCTAAATTTAAAGGCGCAACATAAGGAACCCAAACATCAACAGCATTGGGATAATAATATTTGAAGAAAATAGTCGTTTGTCCGCCCTTGCTAATTCCCGTACTTATCCATTTTTCTTTGTATATATTTTTTAGAATTTGAACAATTCTATTATGATCTGCAGCTGCTTGAGCAGTATTAAGATATTTCCAATCCATACTGTCGGGAACTGATTCACCAAAATATCTATGTTCAACTATAATTTCATTACATTTTAATATTTTTGATAACTCCGTTCTTCTACTTTCGTCGATTGCGTATCCGTCATTTTCCATTACCATTGGTTTATTAAAATCAGTATGATGAAGATAAATTCTTTGACTAAATTTTATGCCGTTAAATGAATTCAGATGATCTAAGGGTTGAGTTACAAAAATTTCATATATTTCCGAAAATTGCGAATCCGGTTGAAGTTTATTCACTTTTATATCGGGAATTTCCAAAAGTTTTTTGTTTAGTTCGGTTAAATATTCCTGTGATAAATATTTACTATTTGTAATAAAAATTGTAATGAACAAAAAGTACATGAAATATTTTTTCATATTAAGATTTCCGTTATTAAAATTTATTAGCGACTTTATTTAATAAAAATAATTAAATCATATTTATTTCTTAAGCGCAAGAAAAAAGATTTACAAATATTTGTACAAATGAAAAAAAACTCCCGATATTTCAAACTGTTATATAATTTGTCAACGTCGGGAGTTACGATAAAATATGTATTTACGTTATAAACATTTCTGTTTTAACATTTTTACTTTTCCTGCATAAAAGGATATTTATAATCTACTGGCGGAATAAAATTCTCTTTAATTGCTCTAGGTGAAACCCATCGGATTAAATTCAAATAACTGCCGGCTTTATCGTTTGTTCCGCTTGCTCTTGCGCCTCCAAAAGGCTGTTGACCAACAACCGCACCGGTTGGTTTGTCGTTTACATAAAAATTTCCCGCTGCATTTTTAAGCATTTTATCCGCTAATACAATGGCTTCCCTGTCTTTTGCAAAAATTGCTCCTGTTAAAGCGTATGGTGAAGTTTGATTGCAAAGCTCGAGAGTTTGTTCATATTTATTTGTAGGATAAACATAAATTGTAAGTACAGGACCAAATATTTCTTCTTCCATTGTTTTGAACTTTGGATTTGTTGTTACAATAACTGTTGGTTCTATAAAATATCCGGTTGAATTATCAAAATTTCCGCCGAAAATAATTTCCGCATCCTTTGCTTTTTTTGCGTAATTAATATATTCGGTTATGGTATCAAATGCGCCTTTATCTATTACGGCATTCATAAAATTTGTAAAATCTTCTGGTGAACCTATTTTTATTGTCTTCAAATTATCAATCATAAATTTCTTTAGTGAACTCCACATTGATTGAGGAACATATGCTCTTGAAGCGGCAGAACATTTTTGACCTTGATATTCAAATGCTCCTCTAATTAACGCGGTTCCTGTTTCCATAACGTCTGCACTTTTATGAACAAAAATAAAATCTTTACCGCCGGTTTCACCGACTATTCTCGGATATGATTTATACTTCGCTATATTTTCGCCAACGGTTTTCCACATATTTTGAAATACCGGTGTACTTCCTGTAAAATGAATTCCGGCTAAATAAGGAGAAGCCATAACAGGATCACCGACTTGTCTTCCGGAGCCCGGCACAAAATTTATAACTCCTGGAGGAAATCCGGCTGCTTCAAATAATTTCATTAACCAATAGCCCGTATAAACTGCGCTGGAAGCAGGTTTCATCAAAACAACATTTCCCATCAATGCCGGTGATGTTGGTAAATTACCCGCAATTGATGTAAAATTAAATGGAGCTACGGCAAAACAAATCCTTCCAAAGCTCTATACTCCATTTTATTCCATTGTCCGGCAGGAGAATGAGGCGGCTGCTGTTCATAAATGTGCTGAGCGTAATAAGCGTTGAATTTGAAAAAGTCAATTAATTCACAAGCAGAATCTATTTCTGCCTGAAATGCATTTTTGCTTTGCGATAACATTGTTGAAGCGTTTAATGTATTTCTCCAATAAGGTGAAGCAAGCAAATCACCGGCTTTTAAGAATATTGCTGCTCTGTCATGCCAATCCATTGCTGCCCATGTTTCCCTAGCTTTAAGTGCCGCATCAATTGCCATTTCAACTTCTTTTTTTCCGGCTTTATGATATCTTCCAATAACTGTTTTATGATCATGCGGTATTAAACATTCTTCCATATTTCCGGTTTTTACTTCTTTACCGCCGATTATTAGTGGTATTTCCAGAACTTGACTTTTTAATTCTTCCATTCTTTTTTTAAGTGCTGCTTTTTCCGGTGAACCTGGTAAATAATTTTTAATCGGTTCATTCTCAGGAAGGTTTATCTTAAAATGAGCATTTGGCATAATAAATCTCCTTAAAACTTTTAATTAAATAAAATAACTTATACATAAAAATTAAGAAATTATACGCAGACCAAAAAGTGAAATAGGATTGAATAATAATTGATCGAAAAAAAAATCATTATTGACGTTTTGTTTGATATTTTTGCATAAAATAATTCCTTGTTATGCGGCGAAATTTTCTAAGATATTTAATTAGTTTTTTGTTTTTATTTATTGCTCTAAATGCTTTTGGCGGCGGTTTCTATGGAATGTCGGGTGCAAAAGACATTCCTATTCAATGGCTGGAAAGAAGTCCTTTTAAAAATTATTTTATACCAAGTTTTATATTATTTATTCTTGTGGGAGGCTCCAGTTTGACCGCCTCAATTTCTGTTTTTAAAAAATTTAAAACTGGTAAATTTACCGCGTTGTTTTCGGCGGTTATAATTCTTATTTGGATTGTTGTTCAAGTTTTAATTATTGGTTTTGTTTCTTGGATGCAGCCTGCCATTGCTGGTTTGAGCCTTATTATCTTAATTCTTTCTATAATTTTATACAAAAACAAATAGCAAATATTTTATTTATAAATCCACCATAATTTTCGATGTTTTAAATCAAAAAATATTGATAAATAATTTAACTGCGTTTATTTTTATTATTATTGTTCTTGTTAATAATAAGATAAGTGATATTATTTGTTTATTGTATATTAAAATATGGGGTTAAATTTATGGCAACAGTAAATTTATATATAACATTCAACGGGAACTGCAGAGATGCGTTCAACTTTTATAAAACAGTTTTCGGAGGTGAATTTCATAATATAAACACTTTTGGTGAAATGCCGCCGCAAGAAGGAATGCCGCCAATTCCAGAAAACGCGAAAAATAAAATAATGCATATTTCTCTGCCAATCAGTAAAGAAACATTTTTAATGGGAAGCGATATGGTTGATTGGTCACCCACAGTTACTTTCGGAAATAATTTTACTATTTCGGTAAGTGCAGAAAGTAAAGACGAAGCCGATAAAATATTTAATGAACTGGCAAAAGGCGGAAATATTTCTATGCCTTTACAAAATACTTTTTGGGGTGCTTATTTTGGCATGTTAACCGATAAATTCGGAATAAATTGGATGATGAGCTGTGAATTAAAATAAACCATTATGAAACTTCCCGAAAACATAAATTTAATAAAAGGTGAAATTGCGGATTATTATCTAAATAATGACGGAATCCTAATTTCCTATTCTAAAAGCATAAAAAGAACTGTTAAAAATATATCCGTAAATGTTGAGTTAGTTAAAAAGATAACGGGGAACAAAAAAGTTCCCCTTTTAATTTACTTAACAAATTCACCGGTGCCTGATAAAGCAACCCGAAAATTTTCGACTGAACAATTGCCGAATGTTTATATAGCAATGGCAATGGTATCAAAACCGGGTTTATCGCAATTTATAATGAATATATTATTTAGATTTCAAAAACCGCCTATTCCAATTAAATCTTTTACAGATGATAAATTAGCGGAAGAATGGCTTAAGCAATTTATTTAACATAAATATATTATATAAGTCCTTATAATGTTTAGATTTTTTTAAGCTTTCAACTTTTGCGATTATTTAAAATAATTCTTGATCTAAATTTTGGTCAAGCGTATTTATTAAAAGTAAATGAGATCCGTAATTATTCTTTTTATTAAAATTACTACAGAAAAGTAAATTCAATATTATCTTTAAATTTACCAATTCAAAAAATACTCTATCAATTGATGAACAATAATAATAATAATCCATTTGAGATAAATGCGTTTCTTTTTACCGATGAATGGAATGATTTTAGCAATAAAAATTCTCTTATTTTCTATGGAACTTCAAATTCCGGAACCGTTAAATTAGTATTTAAAAATCGCCCCGTTCTTTTTATTGAACGAAATTCATTTAATACTGAATTGCCTTTTCCGCATTTGCGAAAAAAAGTGGATATGAAAAGTTTTGCGTTTAGCGAAGTAGATGCAATTTACTTTAATACGCAAATCGATCTGCTTAAATCTGAGGAATTTTTCCGATCGAAAAATGTAAGAACTTACGAAAGCGACGTAATTCCAACACGAAGATTTTTAATGGAGAAAGGAATAAATGCTCAAGTTAATATTTCAGGTAATTTTATAAAACAAAATGACGTAATGATATTTGAAAATCCAAAAATTTCGCCGACACAATTTAATCCAAATTTTAAAATTGCTTCAATTGATATAGAAACAAAAACTGAAAACAATTCTATTATTTCGTACGCAATTCATCAAACCGAAAACAATGTTGAGAAAAGAATAGTTAGAATTTTAGGCAAAGAAAAGACTCAACTAAGTGATTACATTTTTCAGCATTCAACGGAAAAGGAGCTGTTGGAAAAATTCGTTTTGGATATAAATAAATTTGATCCCGATATAATTATAGGCTGGAATGTCCTTGGCTTTGATTTAAAAATTTTAGAAAGTCGTTCACAAATAAATAACGTAAAATTTACAATTGGAAGAGATAATTCAATCTCCAAAATCATTCAAAAAACAAGCGGAAATTATTTTGCCAAAATATCCGGGCGAGTTGTTTTGGATGGTCCGACAACTTTGCGTTCCGCTTTTTTCACATTTGAAGATTACAAATTGGAAACCGTTTCGCAGGAATTATTGGGCAAAGGAAAAACAATTGAAAGTAATTCCAATAAAGTTGATGAAATTAATTATCTGTTCGAAAATGATAAATTACAATTAGCGGTTTATAATTTAACCGACTGTATTTTAGTCTCGGAAATTTTTGCCAAAGTTGGAATTATTGATCAGTTGGTAACAAGAAGTAAATTATCGGGTTTGTTCATTGATCAATTGGGACAAATGACCGCTGCATTTGACCATTTTTATCTGCCTAAACTGCATAAAAACGGTTTTGTAGCGCCAAATGTAAAAGATATTGAAATTGGTCATCATTCCGCGGGCGGTTATGTTTTTGATCCATTGCCGGGAATTTATAAAAATGTTTTTGTTTTGGATTTTAAAAGTCTATATCCGTCAATAATTGAGACTTTCAAAATTGATCCTCTTTCAAGATTATTACACGATGTGAATAGTTTACAAACTCCAAACAAAATCAAATTTTCCAGAACAAAGCATATTCTTCCAAATTTTATAGAAGAATTAATGTCGCACAGGGAAAACGCAAAAAAGAACAACGACAAAAATCTTTCTCAGGCAATAAAGATTTTAATGAATAGTTTTTACGGTGTAATGGGTTCTTACGGATGCAGATTCTACCATCCCAATTTACCAGACGCTATTACAGGAATCGGGCAGTGGCTTTTACAGCAAAGTAAAATATTTTTGGAAAATGAAAATATTAAAGTCCTTTATGGCGATACAGATTCTTTATTTGTTAACTATTTGAACGAAGATGAAGATCCAGTTGCATTTGGAAAAAATCTTGCAGAACAATTAAATAAATATTGGAATGAAAGGCTATTGAATGAATTTGAATTAAACTCCTACTTAGAAATTGAATTTGAAAAACATTATTCAAAGTTTATTTTAACTTCTATGCGAAACAAAGAAGGCGGAGCCAAGAAACGATACGCTGGCTTAATCGAAAAGGATAAAATTGATTTCGTTGGAATGGAATTCGTTCGCTCTGATTGGACTAAATTAGCTAAAGTATTTCAGCATGATCTTTACCTGAAAATATTTAATGACGATGACTATGAAACTTGGACAAAAAATTTTGTTAACGATCTTCTATTAGGAAAATTTAATTCCAATTTGATTTATAAAAAAAGATTGAGAAAAAACTCAGATGATTACACTAAATCTCAGCCTCCGCATGTTAAAGCGGCAAGAATGATATATCAAGAACGCGGAACCGTAAATTATATAATTACAAAACGCGGACCTATTCCGGTTGAACTAAATCCAATTGATTTTGATTATCAGCATTATATTGAAAAGCAGTTAAAACCAATTGCCGATTCAGTTTTAATGTTATTCGGAAAATCATTTGATTCAATTATGCACGCAAAACAAATGGATTTATTTTAAAAAAATGAAAATTTGATATTACAAAATGCATTTATTTGATAAATTTTATGTAAAGTTACAAATCTAATTAATACAAATACTTGAGAAAAATAATGAAAAATTTTAGCGGTAGTAAAAGAACAGATAGAAAAAGAATTTTGGTCAAAGAGTTGGAAGAGATTTTGAAAGATCTTCTGAAAGACCTTTAATGCACAGAGCTACTTGTGATCATTGCGGCAAAGATTGTGAAGTTCCATTTAAACCAACTAGCGGCAAACCAATTTATTGCAGCAGCTGTTTTGATAAAAATCAAAATAGAGACCAAAAGAAATTCGGTTATGAAAGAGCTGATAAAAAATTTGGCGGCGGAGATTTAAGAAAAAAAGATTATAATAGTGAAAACGTTGGAAACTCTGAGCACTTAAAAAAGGAAATTGCTCAATTAAATGGAAAGCTTGATAAAATTCTTGACATTTTAAATGCCGGACTTAATAACACCAATTATCAAAAAGATTTTGAAGCAGAATC
Organism: Ignavibacteriota bacterium; assembly: GCA_016713565.1. Lineage (NCBI taxonomy): Bacteria > Pseudomonadati > Ignavibacteriota > Ignavibacteriota bacterium. The sequence continues at coordinate 1,649,864 of JADJOX010000007.1, read as the reverse complement.
CGAAATGCCAATACCTGAAAAAAAGACAAGAAAGAAAGTAATCAGAAAAAAAAGTGAGTAATATAATTTATATTCTAATTATATAATTTTATCTGAAAATATTTTTTGAAGTTATAATAAAAATATAATTACCATTAGCCAATTTATTGTGCTGATGGTATATGGTTTATTAAATTTAGTTTCATTTCTAAAATTTATTTGCATGTCATAATTTCGCCAAAATTTTTTTACTTAAAATAAAATACAATTTATCCGAGCCTGCTTTAATTTTTTAGTAATTCTGCTTTAAACCATTTTGTTAATATAAATTATAATTATTTTATAAAAGACAGCATAAAAAAGTATGAATATAATTCAAGAAGTTTCACTTAAGATAGTTTAACAATCTGAAAAAAGTAATACTGAAATCGTTCGCAATTGAACATGCTTTTTGTTCTGCTGAGTTGATAGCAAAGCAAATATATGAGATAAAGAAAAATTTATTGTGTAGAAATAAAATTTTATTGAGTTTAATTTTACATCTGAATTAAAAATAATTAAGTTTGCGAAATAAAATAAGGCATTACACACAAATGGCTTACAATGAAAAATTAGCTGATAAATTAAGATTTGCTCTTTCTGAAATTCCGAATGTTGAAGAGAAAAAAATGTTCGGAGGATTAGCGTTCTTGATAAATGATAAAATGTGCATAAATGTTAGCAGTGATAATTTAATGTGCAGATATGATGTAAATATGGAAGATGTAATTTCAAAGAAAAAAGGATTTGAAAAAGTTATTATGAACGGAAAATTATTTAAAGGATATTGTTACGTTAAACCGGAAGGATTTAAAACTAAAAAGGACTTTGATTTTTGGATAGATTTGTGTCTGAAATTTAATGATAAAGCAAAGTCTTCAAAAAGGTAAAACATAAAATATTTATTCTGCTTTAATTAAACCACAATGCAGTAAATGAAATACTACCGTATTAAATGATACATCCTCGGTATTTAATCAATAGAAAATAATTATTTGTCACCTAGTAATATGCAATCGGCGAAATTATAACGGCTGATATCGGCTTGCTTTTGGTTTTATTGTTAATAATATCAAAATCCTTTATTGCGGATTCTAAATCAACATTGGGAATATAAATTTTGACTGATCTATCAATTCTTATCATAATAAAAATTAATTTCTTAAAATTCTAAGTGGATAAATTAAACATTGTTTACTATACTTAGAACAATATTTTATAAATAGGAAGCTATAAAATGAAAATTATAAATTTATTTACTTACAAATTTAAAATATTATTTCTTTTGCCAATTGTGTTGGTATTTTTTTCTTCTATAAATTATGCCCAAATTGATTTGAACAAAGTTTTAAAAAAATCAAAAAATAAAGCTGAAAAGAAAATAGAAAAACGAATTGAAGATAATATTGATAAAGGTGTTGATAAAACTTTGGATGGTGTTGAAGATGGAATTGATAAAGCAGGAAACGATGGTGATGTAGAGGATGCAGATGAAAATCAAAATAATAGTGATGAAAATGTACATGCCAAAGAAAATAACAAATCAACTCCAAAAGAAAATGTAAAGCCTAAGCTAAATTGGAATAAATATGATTTTGTTCCCGGAACTGAAATTATTTTTGAAGACAACCAAGAAAATGAACAGAATGGCGAGTTTCCATCAAAGTGGGATTTGGTTGAAGGATCATACGAAAATGCAAATGTTGACGGCAATAATATTATAATCTGCAGAAAATCAAATGCAAATGGCGGCGGTGGAATTGTTCCGCTTATAAAAAATAGTTCCGAAGATTATCTTCCGGATGAATTTACAGTTGAATTCGATGCTTTTTTCCCGGATAATCATTTGAAATATTATGTGTTTTTTGCTGATTACAAAAACCAAAAAAATATTTATAAAAATTCTAGTAATAATTCTTATAATAAATTTGTGAGAGTTGAACAAAATGCTGCTGACGGAAAAGATATAGAGAAAATATTTTTACAGGGAACAAATTATGTTGATAATGATCCAACTTGGCGGCACGTTGCTATTTCTTTTAACAAACGAGCATTAAAAGTCTATTTGGATGATACTAGATTGTTAAATATTCCAAATGTTGATTTTAATCCAACTGGTATTGGACTTTCTTCACATAATACAAGCGGTAAAGTTGTCGGTTATTTAAGAAATATTAGAATTGCAAAAGGCGCTGTTCCACTTTATGATAAATTTTTAACTGACGGAAAATTTGTAACAACCGGAATTAAATTTGATGTTAATAAATCAACTATTAAACCCGAAAGCATGGGGACAATAAATTATGTTGTAAAAATGATGCAAGATCATCCCGAATTGAAATTTTCTGTTGAAGGTCATACGGATAGCGATGGAAACGAAGATACTAATCTTAAACTTTCCGATGAGCGCGCAAAATCTGTTGTAACTAAAATGATTGAATTGGGAATTTCAACCGATCGATTAACCTCAAAAGGATTGGGAGAAGGCAAACCATTTACAAGCAATGATTCAACTGAAGGTAAAGCACAAAACAGAAGAGTTGAATTTGTGAAAATTTGATAAATTCAAAATTAATGTTTTATTCAAAGTTTTGATTTAAAATTCGAATCGGTAATTTACTGTCGGTATTATTCCAGCTTGGTATTTATAAATATACTGTCCAGAAACAACATCGTATTTATCTATTTTACGAATATTTTTTCTATTTGTTAAATTCTGGATATCGAAAGAAAAAATATGTGCTGTATTTTCATAATTTAATCTATAACTAATTCCAAGATCTATACGAAAATAGGAATTTAATTGTTTTGAAAATGCTTGGGTGTAATCATCTTTTATTTCAAAAATTTGATTACCGGTTATTGGATCAATTATTGGATTTCCTAAGTCATCAAATTGAGGTTCGGGACTTTTTACTGGATTAACTCGCTTTCCTCCAGCCCAAATAATTCGAGTGTTAATTCCTAATATATTATTTGCTCCAATAATAATTTCTTTTCCTGCTAGAAGATTTAAAGTGTAATTGCCGTTAAATCGAGTATTTCTTTCTATTCCATCTAATGCTGTATACTTTGAATGGTAAATCGAAACTGTATATAAAAAATACCATCCACTTTCAAGAAATTTCTCAATTGTTAATTCTGTTCCATAATTTTTTCCAGTACCATTATTTACCAATTCGACAAAATCCAAGCTTGAAATAATATTTAGTGCTGAAAAGGATTTCAGAAATTCAGAAGAATAATTAGTGTTTGATGTATCTTTAGCAATTGGAATATTATATAAATCTTGAAAATATAATTCAAGTTTAACGCGCCAATTATCAAAGAAAAGATTATCATAAGAAATGCCAAAATGTTCAGCCTTTGAAAAATCGAGACTTTTATTAAACTGAAAAGTTTCACCATTTTCATTCGTAAAGTTCATTAAATATAATGATAACGGATGCATTTGACTATGTAAACCGTAGCCAATTGTTAGAGATCCAAACTTTGTAATATTCCAGTTTAATGAAAATCTTGGTTCAATAGTTGACTTGTTGTTAAGCTTGAAAAGTGTGCTGTGTAAACCTGTAAAAATATTTAAACCATTATTTATTTTATATTTTGATTGAAAATATGCCTGATAAAAAATACTGTTTCCAGTTGCATCAACATTTGTATAAAATTTACCTACATCATTATTGTACTCTGAAGATTTTGTACTAAAATCAAGGTAATCAATTATAACTCCTGTTTTAAATGAAAAACTTGCGTTAACTTTTCTGTTATATAATGAAGAAAATGAAAATTTACTTTTTGTAAAATCATTTGTATTGATTTTACAAACTTTGCTTTCAATAATTCCGTCTTCGTTATTATTTAACTTTTCACCGTTATACGTTAATGCCGATTTGATAAAACTTTGGTTATCTGTAAAATATGTATGTGTTAATCCTAAAATCCCAATATCCGAACTTGTTTTCTCTCCTTCTTCGTCTAGAAAAAAATATTCTTTGTTATCATAAGTAAGTCCTCGACTAATTTCAGATTTGTACTCGCTATTACTTATTCCTCCAATTCCCCAAATTGAAATTAACCCAAAGGTTTTTGAGGGAATATAAATTTTATATGATAAATCTTGATAATCCGGTCTGCCTTTATCTTTATCTACAATATTAATTCCAGCTGCAGCTAAAAGAGATAGAGTTGAATAACGATAATTAATTAAGTAAGAAGCCCCATCAAAAAATGGAATAGGTCCCTCCGAAGAAATGTCTGCACCAAGTCCGCCTAACTGTGAAGAGTGTTCAAAATTTTCCGAATTGCCGTTACGAAAGTTTATATCAAAAACACCGGATATTGCATTACCAAAACCTGCGGGCCAAGCACCAATCAAGAAATCAGAATTATCAAGCATGTTATTACTTATTAAACAAACTGCACCGCCGGAACTTCCTTCTTCAGCAAAATGATTTGGATTTGATACCGGAATTCCCTCAATTTGCCATAGCATACCCATTGGTGAATTACCGCGAATGACAATTAGATTTTGTGCGTCTGAACTGCCGATTGATACTCCTGCAAATGACAATGCCATTCTTGCCGGATCATTAATACTTGCTGCATAGCGACCTGTTTCTTCAACAGTGAATGCACGAGCACTTATAGAGGCCATTTCATTTAACGGCTTATCTTTCTCCATTTCGGCTTCAATTACAACCTCTTTCGTAGAAACCAAAGATTCAATTAATTCAACATTTAGAATAACTTCTTTTCCCGCACCAACAAGTAAGTTGGAAATAATTCTTGGCTCATAACCAATAAAGGAAACTTTTATTGAATGTCTTCCTAATGGTACATTTTCAATTTCAAATATTCCGTCTACGTTTGTGGATGTTCCTAATATCGGATTGGAGTTTAAAATAATAATATTTGCTCCCGGAAGTGGTAAATTTGAATCTTGGTCAATTACCCTGCCGCGAACAGTTTGAGTTGTGTTCTGAGTAAAAGCGGAAAAATTTGTTTCTGTAATTATTAAACAAAGGAAGAAAAGCAATATTTTACTAAAATTAAATTTTGGCATTTTATTGAACTTGTTCGAAAGTAAAAATCAGCTTGTTATATTTAATTTTCAGTGGCAAATATATTATTCGTAAACAGATATTTCAAATCTTAGGGATAGATAGATTTAAAAAGTGACGAAATGGAAAGTTAACTTAAAGTTATTTTCTCAAGGTTTTCTTTCAAGGTTCTGTAAAATGTTCTTGAGACAGGGATCTCTGTTTCTACGTCCTGAAAAATAATTCTGGAATTTTTCATATTTCCCTTTAAACGTGCTGATTGATTAAGATTAATAATAAAAGCGCGGTGGCATCTAACAAATTCTGAGAATGGAGAAAGATCATTTTCAATCTTATGAAGTCGACCCCGTTTTATTATCTTATTTATTTTTTTATCATCTTCACGAAGATAAAATATTAAGTAATTGCTTGCTGCTTGGATAAAAATAATTTTATTTCTACTAATTTTTATTTGCTCTTTCTCTAAAGAAATTAAAATGATTTCTTTTTTCTGCATTTCTGAATCATTCAATTTTTGATTTGAGATTTCATTCTGTGATTTTAGTAATTTATTATTTATGGCGGTTGATTTATAATTATAATAAAAAAACTCAATTATATTTTTAATTAGAAAAATACTTGAAACATGGTACAAAAGCCTAAAAAACCATTCTAATGTAATTGGCATATCTTCAGAAATTGAATATGTAAATAAATGAACAGCAAATGTTATAAGAATTATGCTTAATAGAATATTTTTAATTTCATCAATTATTTTCCAAGTTTGCTTTTTTTTGATTATTTGTCTAACAATTTGAAAATTTAGATACGAATAAATAAAAGCTATAAAAGCATAGCCTGGGTATAGTAGAATTTTTAGACTGATTTCTTTATCTCTAAAACCAAAAGGCTCAAATAGTATAAAAATCAATAAAATCAAACTCGCCGTATATAACCCATTTTTCCATATTTTATTGTTGGGATTATATTTAGAATATTTTCTATTTAAAATTTTCATACATAAATATACTTAAATACATAAATCATTTTAAAAACAGAATTTCTGCGTTATATATTTTAGTAAATAAAGAATGATTGAGTTTTATAACAAATCCGTGATTAAAAATAATTAAGTTTGCGAAATCAATTGAAAGGTTGAAAAATTAAATGGTATATAATGAAACGTTAGCAAATAGAATTAGAGAAGCTCTCTCAGAAATTCCAAATGTGGTAGAGAAAAAAATGTTTGGCGGATTAGCATTTTTGATAAATGATAAAATGTGTATAAATGTTAACAGTGATAATTTAATATGCTGATTTGATCCAAATTTGGTAGAAAGTATTTCTAAGAGAAAAGGTTACAAAAACGTTATAATCAAATAGAGAGATTTTAATGGTTAATGCTATGTTGAATCGAAAGGTTTTAAAACAAAATATTTTAAAGTTTTGGTTGAATTTATGTCTGCAATTTAATGATAAAGCAAAATCATAAAAGAAACAAAATTATATATTAATTCAGTTATTAAATTTATTTTTATACTCAACCGGAGAAATTCCGGCATACTTTTTAAAAATATCTCTAAAAGATTTGCTATCTGTATAACCCACATCATACATAATTTCTGTTACGGTTTTTCTTCCCTTTTCCAAATCAATTTTTGCAGCTTCAATTTTTACACGTTGAATATATTCAATAATTGTATTTTTTGTTGCTGCTTTAAATCTCCTTTCAAAAGTTCTTCTTCCCAAATTAAATCTTTCGGATAATTCATCAATCGTAATTTTTTCTTTAAAATTTTCTTCAATGAAATTCTGCGCGGAGAGAATTAAACTGTCTTTATGTTCTTTCTGTCCCTTAAAAATCCTAAACGGAAGCTGTGTTGTTTTTTCGGTATCCAATAGGAAAAATTTAGAAGCCATAACCGCCATTTCTTTGTTCGTAAATTTTTCCACTAAATATAAAAGTAAGTTCCAATAAGAAGTAGCGCCGCCGCTAGTGTAAATTCTATTTTGATCAGTTATTATTTTATCTTCCGCAAATTTAACTTCGGGAAACATTTCTTTAAATTGATTTGCAAAAAGCCAATGAGTAGAACATTGTTTTCCATTGAGCAAACCAGTTGAAGCCAATAAAAAAGCACCAATGCAAAGACTTGCCACTTCCGCGCCGCCATTATATTGTTCAATAATGAACGGGATAAATTTTTTATTAACTTCTAATGAATTTATTATGTTTCCGCTTATAGCAGGAACAATTATTAAATTTGACTGTTTAGCTTTATCAATTGTATTATTTGTATGAACGGTTACAGTTCCAAAATTTAATTTTACTTCATTCGTTAAACCAATTAACTCAACATTGAAAAACGGCTGATGCCCGGCTTCTTTGAAAAAATTATTAACCGCAAAAAACATATATTGCGGATCAAAAATTGCGGCGGGAATTGCCGTTTCTGGAACTAATATAATTATGTTTTTCATGATGAAAATGTAAATAAAGTGAATGTCGTAATCAACCCACAATATTGGCGTAATTACTCATAAGAAAAAGACAAATTATCTGTTATATTTGTAAATAAAGCTTTGAAAACTCTTTTTGGTAATATTCTTAATTATTAAAACTAAAAATGCGGTAAGAGATATTTTTCCATTTCAAAAAAAATAAATAATTATTAATTAGAGTTAATTTGAATTTTCATTATTCATGAAAAAAATAAATCATTTAAGGAAAAATTTATGAAGAATATTCATCCGTATATTAATTGCAAAGGCAATACCGAAGAAGCATTCAATTTTTATAAATCAGTATTTGGCGGTGACTTTCTTGGAGTTACTAAATTCAAAGATATTCCCGGCGAAAACCAAATACCTGAAAACTTAAAAGATAAAATTATGCATATTTCTTTGCCGTTGTGCAATGGAATTATTTTAATGGGAACAGATGCTATTGAAGAAATGGGTCATAAACTGAATTTTGGCAATAATATGCATATTATGATTACAACAGATTCTAAAGAAGAAGCTGACGAATTATTCAACAAACTTTCCGTTGGCGGAAAAATTGAAATGCCTATGTCTGATCAATTTTGGGGTGATTATTTCGGCAACTTTACAGATAAATTCGGCATAAATTGGATGATTGATTTTTCAAAACAAATATAATTATTCACAATTATAAGGTTTATTCAAAATGGCTAAAGAAAATTCGGAATTATTAACCGCGGGTAAAATAGCGGCTCAATTAGGTGTTTCGGGTTCCGTTGTTTCAAAAACAATAAAAACTCTTAACTTAAAACCGGACTTGGTTAAAGGCGGATGCAATTATTTTGGAAAAGAAAATATTGATAAAATTAAAAAAGCTGTAAAGTAAATATTTAAGACGCGGCTTTCTTTAGATCATATTGTATTAGTCATTTCGATGCATATGCTTTTTTATCGGAAGCGAAATTGTATAACTATAACTTTTATAAATAATTTTATTTTGAGATTCATTTATTGTTGGTATTCTTTACATAAAAGAAATTAATAATTTCAGAAAGTAAATTTGATTGCAGATATGGAAAACTTAATCACCAATCCCGAACAAGAAATCATTACCATAAGAGAAATTAATTATCCAATTGATTTGGTATATGGAGCTTTTGAAAATCCTGAACACCTTAAAAATTGGTGGGGACCAAATGGGTTTACTAATACATTTAACGTATTTGAATTTAAGCCGGGCGGAAAATGGAGTTTTATAATGCACGGTCCGGAAAAAGGCAATTATGCTAATGAGTGTGTTTTTATAGTTGTTGAAAAGAATAATTTGATAATCTGGGATCGTTTATCAAATCCTAAATTTTATGTGATAGTTCAATTTCAAAAAATTTCACAATCAAAAACCAAATTAATTTTCAGGCAATTATTTGACTCGATTGAATTATGCGACAAAATCAGAACTTATACGGTTGGTAAAAATGACGAAAATTTTGATCGATTAGAAATTGAATTAGAAAAAATGAGAAAGGAAAAATAATGAAATCAATAATGCCAAATTTGTGGTTTGATAAAAATGCAGAAGAAGCGGTAAAGTTTTACACAGCACTTTTTAAAAATTCCAAAATTGGAAATTCTCAAAGATACGGCAAAGAAGGTTTTGAATTTCATCAAATGCCGGAAGGAACTTTAATGACAGTGGAATTCGAATTATTTGGCCAAAAGTTTCTTGCCTTAAACGGAGGACCAATTTTCAAATTCAGTGAAGCAGTTTCGTTTTTTATTTATTGTGAATCTGAAACAGAAATTCTAAACTTTTATAATAGTTTGTCAAATGACGGAAAAGTTATAATGAAATTGGATAAATATGATTGGAGCGAAAAATACGCTTGGGTTATAGATAAATTTGGAATATCTTGGCAGCTGGATATAACAAAATCCGATTCACCTCAAAAAATTGTTCCAACTCTATTATTTGTGAATGACAAAATTACAAAAGTAAAAGAAGCGATTGATCATTATACCAATATTTTCCCCGAATCAAAGATTATTTTCAAATTTGAAAATCCTGCTAATGATAAAATAAAAGAAGAAACAATTATGTTTGCTCAATTTGCACTTAGTGGAGTTTTTTTTAACGCGATGAGCGGAGAAGGAAAACACGAATTTGATTTTAATGAATCAATATCATTCATTGTAAATTGTGATTCGCAGGAAGAAATAGACTTCTTTTGGGAAAAACTTGGTAAGGACGGTGATCCCAAAGCACAGCAATGCGGCTGGCTTAAAGATAAATTTGGCGTTTCATGGCAAATTGTTCCTTCCAAGCTCGGTAAATTATTAAACAGCGGAAATAAAGAACAATCTTCTACCGTAATGAATGAACTTCTAAAAATGAAAAAACTTGATTTAGAAGTTTTGGAAAAAGCTTATTCAAGTAAATCTTAAATAAATTAGAAAGAATGGTTCAATGGAAAAATTAAAATTTAACATTTCGATAAACGCACCGCGTGAAAAAGTCTGGAAAATACTTTGGGACGATAAAACATATAGAAAATGGACAGCTCCTTTTTCCGAAGGTTCATACATGGAATCTGATTGGAAAATCGGTGGAAAAACTTTGTTTTTAGGCAGCGAAGGAAACGGAATGGTTAGCACAATCGATCAATTAAAAGAAAATGAATTTTTGTCATTCAAACATTTAGGAATGATAAAAGATGGAAAAGAAGATCTTGAAAGTGAAGAAATAAAAAAATGGTCTGGATTGCTGGAAACTTATGCTTTAGAATATTCAGAAAATCAAACCTTCCTTTCGGTTTATTTGGACATTGGAGATGATTACAAAGTTTATTTCATTGAAACTTTTCCAAAAGCATTAAAAATTGTTAAAGAATTATCAGAAGAATAAAAATGGAAAGAATAAAATTTGATAATGATAAACTTCTATTTTGTGTAACAGCAAAATCATTTCCGGATGGAATTGTTGAAGCTCATCAAACATTGCATAAACAAATTCCGCTAAAGCAAAATAGAAATTTCTACGGCATTTCTTATATGAATAATAAATATGATATTATTTACAAAGCCGCTGTTGAAGAAGTAGAACAAGGAGAATTTAAGAATCTTAATTTAGAAACATTCGAAGTTAAAAAAGGAAATTACATTTCAATTACCGTAAAAAACTATGAGCAAAATATTCTAAAAATAAAAGAAGCTTTTGCCGAGTTAAGACAGAATCCCAATATTGATTCTAAAGGTGTTGCTCTGGAATGGTATTCAGACGGACCGGATTGTAAATGCATGATTAGATTAAAGGATAATATTTAGGAGTTCAATTATGAGTCGTAAATTAAAATTACAAATGCAAACATCATTAGATGGATTTGTAGCCGCTGGACCAAATGACGATCAGACTTGGGTAACTTGGGCTTGGGATGAAATTAAGGAAGATGTGCTTGGACTGCTAGATGATTGCGATACTCACATCATTGGTAGAAAATTGGCTGTCGATTATATTCCTTATTGGCAGGATGTATTTACAAAACCCGATGATCCAATGTTTGAAGTCGCAAAAAGAATGGCGGCTATAAGGAAAATTGTTTTTTCCAATTCGATTAAAAAATCACCTTGGGAAAACATTGAAGTTGTTAATGGAAATTTGAATGATGAAGTAATCAAATTAAAAAAACAGAATGGAAAAGATATTTTTGCTGTTGGCGGAACTTCATTTGTATCTTCATTAATTGCTGAAAATTTAATTGATGAGTTCTATTTTTATGTTAATCCTGTAGCATTGGGTAAAGGTGATCCAGTATTTAACAAAATTCAATCGCATAAGCATTTGAAACTGATCAAATCAAAAATGTTTAATTGCGGCATAAATTTATTTGTCTATGAATTAAAGAAAGGCTGTCAAAATTGAGTCGTAAATTAAAATTACAAATGCAGATGACAATTGATGGATTTGTTGCCGGATCAAATGGAGAATTGGATTGGATGAATTTTGACTGGACCGAAGATATAAAAAATTATGTAACACAACTTACAGATTCTGTTGATACAATTCTACTTGGCAGAAAAATGACAGACGATTTTATAAAACATTGGACAAATCAAGTAAATAACAACACAAATTCAGGGGAATATGATTTTGCTAAGAAAATGGTTGACTATAAAAAGTTTGTCTTTACCAAAACTCTGGGAAAATCAGTTTGGGAAAATACTGAATTAGTTAAGGGAAATCTTGCTGATGAAATTAAGAAAATAAAAGAGGTAGATGGAAAAGATATTATTGTATATGGCGGTGCTGAGTTTGTATCAAATTTAATTGCCGAAAATTTAATCGATGAAATGTACATATCAATTAATCCCGTTGCAATAGGTAATGGTTTGAGAATATTTGATAAACTTTCAGACAGACAAAATCTAAAGTTGATTGAATCAAAATCATTTGATTGCGGTGAAGTAATTCTTTTTTATAAAAAATAATTATTCATAGAATAATTTCAATTTAGAAAGGTAGTGAAATGGAAAAAATAAAAATTGAAACCTCGGTTTCTGCAGATATAAATAAAGTTTGGAATTATTGGACAAAACCGGAGCATATTACAAAATGGAATTTTGCTTCTGATGATTGGCATTGTCCAAAATCAGAAAATGATTTAAGAACGGGCGGAAAATTCAATTCAAGAATGGAAGCCAAAGACGGAAGTTTCGGGTTTGATTTTGGAGGAATATATAATGAAGTAATTGAACATAAAAAAATTGCTTACACTATGGAAGATGGAAGACAAGCAATTACGAATTTTGAAAGCCAAGGCAATAAAACCAAAATAACAACTTTGTTTGATCCTGAAAAAACAAACCCTATTGAAATGCAAAAAAATGGCTGGCAGGAAATTTTAAATAACTTTAAAAAACACGTTGAAGAAATTAATTAGTTACAGTTATTTTGAAAGTAGTGGAGCATTTATTTTTTTAAAAGTATATCACTAATTAAAACTGTCATTTCGGAAATTGCAAAATAATTATCGGGAATCTATTTTAATTGTACTGAATTTTCACTTTCACGGAAATGGCAATTAAGTATTGATGTTGATTCGTATCGAAACAATAGATTGCTGCTGAATAAAAAATATTTCATCATTTTAATTGATAATAAAGGAGAAAAATCATGTCGAAAATGAATCCGGTTGTACACTTTGAAATGGCTGCCGAAGACAGCAAAAGAATGTCGGAATTTTATACAAATGTTTTTGGATGGAATACTGTTCAGTTCGGACCCGAAATGGGGAATTATATTGTGGCTCAAACTACAGAAACCGATGATAAAGGAATGATTCAAACCAAAGGCGCAATAAATGGCGGATTTTATCAAAAACTTGAGGATCCAAAGATGAATAATCCGTCAATTGTAATTTCAGTGGATGATATCAAGGAACATATGGTAAAGATACAAAATGCCGGTGGAAAATTATTGGGCGAACCAATTCCAATTCCAGGCGTTGGAGAATTTATTTCGTTTATAGATACTGAAGGAAACAGATGCAGTATTTTACAGCCGATAAGTATGTAAACACCTATGAATAAAAATGTTGATACATATTTAAGTAAAGTCGGTAAATGGCAGAAAGAATTGACTAAATTAAGAAAGATAATCCTTGATTGCGGTTTGATCGAAGAATATAAATGGATGCATCCGTGTTATACTTTTCAAAAAAGTAATGTTGTTTTAATTCATGAATTCAAAGAATATTGCGCAATTCTTTTTCATAAAGGAGTTTTATTAAAGGATAAAAAAAATATTTTAGTTCAGCAGTCAGAAAATGTTCAAGCGGCTAGGCATTTAAGATTTACCGATATTTCAAAAATTGACAAACTTGAAAATACCATCAAAGAATATATATTTGAGGCGATTGAAATTGAAAAAGCCGGCTTAAAGGTGGAGATGAAAAAAACAAATGAATACAATATGCCGGATGAATTGAAATTAAAATTAGAAAAAAATCATGATTTAAAAATTGCGTTTGAAAATTTGACGCCAGGTCGTCAGCGCGGTTATTTGTTATTCTTTTCTCAGCCAAAGCAATCAAAAACTCGTGAATCAAGAATTGAAAAAAATATTGAGCGAATTTTATCGGGTAAAGGATTGAATGATTGATGTGTTTAACTTATATACAAAATTATTTGTTTTACCAACTTGCCAAAATTATAGCGTAAATAAATTTTAAAAAATCTTTTACCGGAAGGATATGAAAGCTGAAAATATAAAATTTAAAAACATCGACGAGTATATTGAAACATTTCCGAAAAATATTCAAATAATACTCAATGAAATTAGAAAAGTAATTTTGCTAGCGGCTCCGAATGCCGAAGAGAAAATTAGTTATAATATGCCGACTTTTTTTCTTAACGGAAATTTGGTTCACTTTGCCGGTTACAAAAATCATGTTGGTTTTTATCCAACGCCAAGCGGAATTGTTAATTTTGCGGAAGAATTAAAATCATATAAAACTTCAAAGGGGGCAATTCAATTTCCAATAGATAAACCTTTGCCCGTAAAAACTATAACAAAAATTGTTAAGTTTAGAGTAAAAGAAAATTCTTCTAAACCAAATAAAAATAAACAATAATTAAGGAAATATAAATGAACCGACCGGAAGTAAATGAATTCAATCCTTATTTTAAAAAGTACATTGATCTTGTTGAAGAGAAAAATTTTTTCGACGCATTTAATGATGATACCGAATCAACATTTAACTTTTTCAAAAATATTCCCGTTGAAAAACATAATTTCAAATATGCGCCTGATAAATGGACAATTAAAGATGTTCTAATGCACATAATTGATACCGAAAGAATTTTTACTTATCGCACATTGGTTTGCGCGAGAGGAGATGGTAAAACTTTGCTTCAGAGAGCCGATGAAAATCTCTTTGCCGCAAATGTTGACGTAACAAACAGATCAATGGAAAGCCTCTTGGAGGAATTTCTTACCATAAGAAAAAGTTTTGATTTTTTGCTTAAAAATATCACAGAAGAAAAATCAAAATTTTTAGGAAATAACGGCGAATTTAAAATCTCGGCAAGAGCTTTAGGCTATATTTCACTTGGACATACAAAGCATCATTTAAAAGTAATAAAAGAAAGATATTTGTGATATACTTATAATCTTTCTCGGTTATTACTAGTAATTCTTCCCTTAAATTTAAAGAAAGAATAATTTTTGCAGAGCGCATCCTTGAATAAAAATATTTGGCATGAGTTAAAAGACGCAATTCGCGGTAGTGAGGCTGATTATACTCAAATTCCTCTTGGTAGAGCCATTTTTCTTTTGGCGGTTCCAATGATATTAGAGTTAATAATGGAATCGACATTTGCAGTCGCAGATATTTATTTTGTCGGTTCACTCGGTGCATCTGCAGTTGCAACTGTAGGATTAACCGAAACTTATATGTTTTTACTTTATTCTATATGCATGGGATTGGCAATGGGTGTAACCGCATTAATTGCCAGAAGGGTTGGTGAAAAGAATAAAGAAAAAGCGGGAATAACGGCAGTTCAGTCAATATTAATCGGCATAATCGCTTCTATTCCGTTTTCAATTGCAGGCATATTTTACAGCAGGGAATTGCTGGAATTAATGGGCGCAGATAATTGGATTTTAGCTAATGGAGTTGGTTATGCACAATGGATGCTTGGCGGGAACTTAGTAATTATGCTGCTTTTCGTAATTAATGCAATTTTTAGAGGTGCCGGAGACGCTGCAATTGCAATGCGCATTTTATGGATTGCAAATGGAATCAACATCATTTTGGATCCTATTTTAATTTTTGGTTATGGTCCTTTTCCCCAATTAGGAATTGAAGGTGCCGCAATTGCAACAAATGTAGGAAGAGGTGTAGGCGTTTTAATTCAGTTATGGTATTTGTATCATGGCGTAAAACATATTAAAGTTGAGAAATCATATATTGTTTTAAAACTTGAAATAATTTATTCAATAATAAAAACTTCATTAGGCGGAATCGGTCAAAATATTATCGCAATGACTTCATGGATTTTCATAATGAGAATTTTTGCCGAGTTTGGAAGTCATGTTGTAGCCGGTGCAACAATTACAATAAGAATTATGATGTTTACTATGATGCCAGCTTGGGGTTTGTCAAATGCCGCATCAACATTAGTCGGCCAAAATCTTGGCGCAAATTCTCCCGATCGCGCCGAAAAATCCGTTTGGAAAATTGGCACTTACAATATGTTTTTCTTGATCGGAGTATCAATATTATATTTTGTGTTTAGTGAAAATTTGGTCTCGATTTTTTCAAATGATAATAATGTAATCACTGTTGGTGCAACTTGGTTAAAAATAGTTTCGTATTCTTATTTTGTTTATGGTTGGTGGATGGTATCGGTACAGGCTTTTAACGGCGCTGGAGATACAATTACACCAACAAAAATTAATTTAGTATTTTTTTGGTTGCTGCAAATTCCAATATCCTATTTAAGTTCAAAAGTTTTAGGATTTGGTTATGAAGGAATTTTCTGGACAATTTTCGCTACCGAAACAAGCGTTGGAGTTTTTACTTTATGGCTTTTTACAAAAGGTAATTGGAAAAAAGTATCAATATAATTTCTATTAAAATGAATATTAAAAAGAACTTGCGTGTTTGTACAAAAGGACATAAATATTTCAAAAGCAGCGATTGTCCGGTTTGTCCGATCTGTGAAAATGAACAAAAACCTAAAGATGGTTTTCTTTCAAAAATTTCAAATCCTGCTCGCAGGGCTTTAGAAAGAGAAGATATTAAAACTTTAAATAAATTATCAAAATATTCTAAAAAAGAGATATTACAGCTACATGGAATTGGACCAAGCGCAATTCCTATATTAAGAGAAGAATTGAATAAAGCCGGTTTTACTTTTAATAAAAATTATAATTATGAAAAATGAAGTTGCTGTAAATAATTTTATGAATAATTTAGATCATCCTTATAAAGAAGGAATTGAGTTTTTACGTAATGTTATAAAAAAATGCAATGATAGTATTATTGAAGAAATTAAGTGGAACGCGCCAAGTTATAAACTTGAAAATCACTTTGCTACATTTAAATTATATCCTCCCAAAAATATTCAAATAGTTTTACATACTGATTCAAAATTAAAAGGAGATCCTCATAAATTTCATCTCGATGATCCTCATCAAATTATTAAATGGGCTGCACCTGATAGATGTGTTATTACCATAAAATCAAATAAAGAAGCAAAAGAATTAAGTAATGAAATTTCTTCGCTAATAAATAGCTGGATTAAACAACTATAGTTTTTTTAAAAATAATCGCTTCTCTTATTTATATTATTTAAAAATTACTTGTTAAGTTTTCGGTAGCCTAGAAAAACACTCATAGTTATTTTTTCTATTACAATTTATGAAAGGAAAAATAATGATATCGCAATATGATAATTTTTTACAGCTACATAAATCCGACAAACCTCTTTTGCTTGGAAATGTCTGGAATGTTCAAAGTGCAAAGATTTATGAAAAACTGAAATTTAATGCAATAGGAACATCGAGTGCGGCAATTGCAAATTCACTAGGCTATGCTGATGGTGAAAATATTTCATTCGATGAATATTTTTACTTGGTTAAGAAAATATCTGAGAATACAACCATACCTTTATCGGTCGATTTAGAAGCTGGTTTCGGGATTAATATTGATAATATATTTTCTAATATCAAAAGACTTGCTGAAATTGGAATTGCCGGAATAAATATTGAAGATTCAATTGTAGTAAATTCAAATAGATCAATTTTATCTGCAGATATATTTACTGATAGATTAAATCAACTTTTTAAAATGCTGAACCAAGAAAATATAAATATTTTTATTAATGTTAGAACTGACACTTATTTACTAAATCTTGAGAACAAATTTAACGAGACAATAAAAAGAATCCACATGTATGAGAGTAACAATATTAATGGAATTTTTATTCCTTGTATAACTAATATTAGAGAAATTGAAGAATTGGTTAATTAAACAAAATTGCCTGTTAACGTTATGTGTATGCCAAATTTGCCGGATTTTAAAATTCTTTCATATATAGGTGTTAAAAGAATTAGTATGGGAAATTTTATTAATGATTTTGTCTATTCGCAAATGGAAAATAAAATGAATGAAATATTAACAGATCAAAATTTTAAAAGTATATTTTAGGTTTTATAAATGGAACTAACACACAAAATTATGTACAAAGCTGCATTCGAAAAAGATGCGTCGTTTGAAGGTATATTTTTTACTGCTGTTAAAACTACCGGCATTTTTTGCAGACCGACATGCACAGCAAGAAAACCTAAAATTGAGAATGTGGAATTTTATAAAACATCAAAAGAAGCAATACTAAGGGGTTATAGACCTTGTAAGGTTTGCAATCCATTAGAAAAATTAAATACGACACCAATTGAAATTAAAAATATATTAAACGAACTAAATGAAAATCCATCGCAAAAAATTAAAGATTTTGATCTGGTAAAAAAAGGGATTGAGCCAAATAAGATTAGAAGATGGTTTTTAAAAAATCATGGAATTACCTTTCACGCATACCAAAGAATGCTAAGAATAAATAATGCATTTAAAAAAATTCAAAATGGAAAAAGTATTACGGAATCTGCTTTTGATTCCGGTTATAATTCTTTAAGTGGTTTTAATGATTCTTTTAAGTCTGTTTTTGAAAGTTCGCCAGGTAATAGCAAAACTAAAAATGTTATTGAACTTAAAAGAATTGAAACAAAATTAGGAACCATGATCGCATGTTCAACAAAAGACGGAATTTGCTTGTTGGAATTTTCCGATCGTAAAATGCTTGAAACAGAATTGAAACAAATCTCAAAATATTTCAATGCAAAAATATTACAAGGAAATAGCAATCATTTAATAAATTTGGAAAATCAGCTGCATGAATATTTTGATGGAAATAGAAAAGAATTTACTATTCCGCTTGCTGCTTCAGGAACGATTTTTCAAAATACTGTTTGGAATAAACTCTTGGAAATTCCATTTGGAAAAACAAAAAGTTACAAAGAAATTGCAGAACAAATCGATAAACCAACGGCAGTAAGAGCCGTTGCAAATGCAAACGGAATGAATAAAATTGCAATTTTAATTCCTTGCCATAGAGTAATTGGCAGCGATGGAAATCTTACTGGTTATGGGGGCGGAATATGGAGAAAAAAAGAATTACTTGAAATCGAAAATAAATAAAAATCTATGATTTAATTCGATTTTAATACTCAAGTAATATTTAATTGCATTAATTTCTGTAATTAAATTTAGAATATTATCAGATGTCGGATTTAGCAATTAGTTAAAAAATATTATTTTTCCTATCTATTTACTTCTTTACAAATTCATAAAATTCCATTAAATATCATAATCATAATTTTTGGAAATTTAATTATGTTAAATTCACCCGATCTACCGCAAAATTTATTATCTAATATTGGCAACGAACAAATTGATTTTTCCGTAAAAGCTAAACGAGATAAACCGGTTAAATCTTCAATTGGTTTAATTATTTTTGGGACTGTATGGACAGCATTTACCAGTATTTTTGTATTAGCGTTTTTAGGACCTTTATTTGTAGGCGAAGAAGTTCATTTCACTTCAAACGGTACACCGACAGTCGCAAGTCCGGATAATTTAGGACCCGTACTTGTTCCGGCATTAGTTATTGGATTTTTTGTTTTAATTGGTATTGGTATGTTATCCGGCGGTTTTTATTCTCTTTTCAAAAAAGGTGGTTTTTTTGTTGGTACGCCATTAAGATTAATTGGGCTTCAAAATGGAAGAATCAGATCAATTGACTGGGAGCAATTTTCCGGTGATATTGAAGTCAGCGGCAATGAATTTAGCGGAAATATTTCTCTGCAGATGAGAACCGGCAAAATGGTCAGCAGTAAAAACAGCGGAAGCAGATATGTTCCGGATACAATATACATTTCGGGCATTCCCAACGTTTTTGAAATTGAACAAATTTGCCGTAAAAGAATTAAAGAAAATGATCCGACACCTGCGGTCTCTCAAACTCAAATTATGAATTAACTCTATGAGTTTACTAAAGGAAATATCAGAGTTGGTCAACGCAAATGTAATTTCCCAGGAAACAGCTGAAAAAATTCAAAATTATTATAAAGAAAAAGGAAATAAAACTTATAGTAAAACTCTTTTGATCTTTGGTGTTCTTGGCGCGTTGCTTATAGGTCTTGGTATAATTTTAATTGTCGCTCATAATTGGGATTTGTTTTCCAAAACCACAAAACTTATAGTTTCATTTATTCCGTTATTTACCGGACAAATTCTTTGCGGATATTCTTTTTTCAAAAAACATGAAAATATTGTATGGAAAGAAAGCGGCTCTACATTTTTATTTTTCGCAATTGGCGCAAACATTTCTTTAATAGGTCAAATATACAACCTACATAGTGATCTCAGTTTATTTATAATCACTTGGATGCTTATATTCTTTCCAATTATATATTTAATGAGATCTTCAACCGGTTCACTTCTTTATCTTATTGGAATAACATTTTATGCTTGCGAAAACGGTTATTGGTCTTTTCCTACAAGTGAATCAATTTACTATTGGATCTTGCTTTTAATTTTAATGCCCCATTATTATTCTTTAATTAAAAGAGATCCGCAAAGTAATTTTTTGAATCTACATAATTGGTTCATTCCACTATCAATTATAATATCCTTAGGAATTGTTGCAAATAAGTTTGAAGAATTCATGTTCCTAGCTTATTTCAGCTTATTCTCGTTATTTCAAATAATAGGGAATTTAAACTTTGCTAAGAATACAAAATCAAAAGTAAATGGTTATACATTTTTTGGTTCACTTGGCATAATAGTAATTCTCTTAATTCTAAGTTTCGAATGGTTTTGGAATGATTTGCAAAATAAAAGTTTCCAATTTAATGCAGTGATTTTTTCTCCTGAACTGATCTCTACAATTATTATTTCGGCAATTTCATTTTACTTCTTTATCAAAATCTTTAAAAGCAAATCTCAAAAAGAATTTGATTGGGGCAGCTTAATGTTTGTAGTTTTTATTTTAATATTTTTTATAGGTTTTTATACTCATATATCTGTAGTTCTTATAAATTTATTAACATTATCAATCGGAATTATTACTATTAAAAGAGGAACAGATCAAAATCATTTGGGAATATTAAATTATGGATTATTGATAGTAACATCTTTAATAGCATGCAGATTTTTTGATACCGATTTATCATTCGTAACGCGTGGAATTATTTTTATTGTAGTAGGAATTGGATTTTTCCTTTCAAATTTTTGGATGTTGAAAAAGAGAAGATCGAATGTTAAATAAAAAAATATTATTCGTAATTTTTTTAATTGTTGTCATAGTTCAGCTTTTTGTTCCGGCTAAAATAATTTATGACAGCGAAGATATTTTAGCAGATGGGAAAGAGTTTAAATTCAGAACAGCTCCAATAGATCCTATCGATCCATTTAGAGGCAAGTATATATTTCTTCAATTCAAAGAAAATTCCATAAATGTAAATAACTCTAATGATTGGGCAAATGGCGAAACGATTTTTGTGAGTTTTGAAAATGATGAAAATGGATTCGCTAAAATAAAATCAATACAAAAGGAAAAGCCGGAAACAACTATTGATTTTGTTAAGTCAAAAATTACAATGGTGTTTCAAAATAAAGTAACAGTAATTTACCCTTTTGATAGATATTATATGGAAGAAACCAAAGCCGGCAAAGCAGAAATTATATACAACAATTCCATAATTGATACAAACAAAATTACTTATGCTTTAGTTTCCGTAAAAAATGGAAATGCAATTATTAAAAATATTTATATTGATGAAATACCGATTACCGAATATATAAAGAATAATAATCATTGAGAATGAATCACGCCGAGATCGCATCATTAAGAATTATCAATCAGCAGTTAATTTCTTCAAAAATTAAAACCGCAGAAAAATTAGTTGAATATTTTGCCGCCGTTCAAGGTCAAGAATATATTCAGACTAAATGGGGAATTGGATTAAGACTGCAGCATTTAAATGATAATAATATTGAAGAAGAATTTATCTCGGGAAATATTGTAAGAACACATTTGTTGAGACCTACCTGGCATTTGGTTAATTCCAAAGATATAAAATGGTTGATAATGTTAACCGCGCCGCGTATTCAAAAAGTTAATTCAACCAGATATAAGAATCTTGAGCTGGACGCAAAGACTTTAGTTAAATGCAATAAAATAATTGAGAAAAGTTTATCAAATAAAAATGAATTGACGAGAAATGAAATTCGTGGGAAATTAAATCATAGCAAAATAAATACGGACGGTCAAAGACTGCCTCATATTTTAATGAATGCCGAACTTTGTGGAATAATATGCAGCGGAAAGCCAAAGGATAAAAATCAAACATATGCTATTATTGATGAAAGATGTAAAGACTCGATAGAACTTGACAAAGACGAAGCTCTGGCAGAATTGACGAAAAGATATTTTATAAGTCGAGGACCCGCAACGGCATATGATTTTTCAACTTGGTCAGGATTAACAATTACGGATTGTAAAAAGGGAATTGATATAAATAAAAATATTCTGCAGAGTTTTATTTTAGACGATTCAGAATATTATTTTGCTGCCGGATCAATAGAAATAAAAACAGAAAATAAATTTATTTTACTGCCATTATTCGATGAAATGATTTATGGTTATAAAAATCGTGATTCAATATTTGAGTACGCAAAATCCAAAAACATTAAAATAGATTTGACTTACAAAAATGCGATAATTTTTAATAATCAAATTTTTGGATATTGGAAAAGAACAATAAAAAAGCAAAACATAGAAATAGAATTTGATTTTTTTTCAAAGCCAAATACAAAACAAAATTCTGCATTAAACAATGCTTTAAAAAGAATTAAGGAATTCTATAACCAAAATATTTTAATAATAAATTGAATTACGCCGTAATATATTTATCTACAAACTCGGCTGTTTTTCTGCCTTCATTAATTGCCCAAACAACTAATGATTGTCCCCTTCTCATATCGCCTGCCGCAAATATTCCGGGAATGTTTGTCATTCTATGTTCATCGGTTTTAATATTACTTCTTTCATCCAATTCAATATCAAGTTCGGTAATTAATTTATTTTTAATTGGTCCGGTAAAACCCATTGCCAGCAGTACTAAATCCGCATCTAATGAAAATTCCGAGCCTGGAATTTCGCTCATATTCCTAAAGCCGGTTTGAGGATTTTTTTCTCCAAACTGCAATTTAATTAAATGAAGTTTTTCTACTTTATTATTTTTACCAGAAAATTTCTTTGTCATTACCGCATAAACCTTTTCTGCTCCTTCTTCATGAGAGGATGAAGTTCTTTCAATAAATGCCCACTGAGGCCAAGGATTATCCGCGCTTCTAACTGCCGGCGGCTGAGGTAATAATTCAAGATTAATTATTGATTTTGCACCTTGACGTCTTGCAGTTCCAACGCAATCGGAACCTGTATCGCCACCGCCAATTACAATTACGTTCTTACCTTCCGCACTAATTTTATTTCCATTAAAAGAATGACCAAGATTTGTTCTATTCTGCTGGGTAAGAAATTCCATAGCAAAATGAATCCCATTTAAATTTCTTCCTTCTACAGGAAGATTTCTGGGTTGTTCAGCTCCGCCGGCTAATACAACTGCGTCAAATTTTTCAACCAATTCAGATAATAAAATATCCTTTCCGATTTCAATGTTTGTTTTAAATATCACACCTTCTTCTTCCATTAATTTTACTCTTCGCTGAACTACAGATTTATCTAATTTAAAATTTGGAATTCCTAGAGTTAATAAACCGCCTATAAATTCATTTTTCTCAAAAACAGTTACTTCATGCGCTGATTTATTAAGTTGATCGGCGGTTGCAAGTCCTGCAGGACCAGAACCGACTACTGCAACTTTTTTACCGCTTCTTGTTTTTATATTTTTTGCTTTAACAAAACCTTCGCTGTAAGCTTTTTCAATAATTGACAGCTCAATATTTTTAATTGTTACAGCATCTCTATTGATAGCCAAAGTACAAGAATTTTCACACGGTGCGGGACATACTCTTCCTGTAAATTCGGGAAAATTATTAGTACGCGATAATCTGTAATATGCGTCCTTCCAATTATTTTTATAAACAAGATCATTCCAATCGGGAATAATATTATTTATTGGACAACCGGATTGACAAAATGGAATTCCGCAATCCATACAGCGTGCGCCTTGCAATTTAAGTTCATCTTCATTTAATGGAATAATAAATTCATTCCAATGATTAACTCGCTCGCTAATATTTTGTTTGTGAAAATCACTTCTTTTATATTTGATAAATCCTTTAACTTCGCCCATATCTAATCCTTAGTTTCAACTAAAACTTCTTCAATTTTATTTTCTTTTTTTAATTTTGCCAAGACTTTTTGGTAATCTTTAGGAAATATTTTAACAAATTGAGGCTGAACTTCCATCCAGTTATCCAATACTTTTTTTGCTACTTTACTTTTTGTGTATTGAAAATGTTTTATTATTAAATTTCTTACTTCATCTTTATCTTCTTGAGTTTCAACCGGATATAAATCAACCATTTCATTATTGCATAAACTCTTAAAATTATTTTCAATATCCCAAACGTAAGCAATTCCGCCGCTCATTCCTGCTGCAAAATTTCTTCCTGTTTTTCCTAATACAACAACTCTTCCGCCGGTCATATATTCACATCCGTGATCGCCAATTCCTTCAACAACAACATTTGCTCCGCTGTTTCTAACGGCAAATCGTTCACCCGCTTTTCCATTAATAAACACTTCTCCGGAAATTGCGCCGTACATTACAACGTTGCCGACTATAATATTTTCTTCTGGAATTAATAATGAATCTTCCTGCGGTCTAATGATAATTTTTCCGCCTGAAAGTCCTTTTCCAACATAATCATTTGCATCGCCTTCTAAATTGAAAGTAATACCCTTGCTTAGAAACGCGCCGAAACTTTGACCTGCGGTTCCTTCAAAGTCTATTTGAATTGTATCTTCCGGTAAACCTTTCAATCCATATTTTTTTGCAATTACAGAGCTTAACATCGTTCCAACAGTTCTGTTCCCGTTATTTATATCGCAGCTGAATCTTACCGGAATTTTTTTATTAATTGCTTTTTTACACGACTCAATAAGCTTGTTATCAAGAGATTTTTCTAGATTGTGTCTTTGCGTGTCTGAATGATGAACCTTCATTTTAATAGGCACGTCGGTTTTATGAAGCACGCTTCTTAAATCAATATACTTTGCTTTCCAATGATCAATTTTCTGTTTCTTTTCTAAAAGTTCAGGTTTGCCGATTAAATCGTCAAAATATTTTATTCCCAATTGAGCCATAATTTCTCTTACTTCTTGGGCAATGAACATAAAATAATTTATTACGTGTTCCGGTTTTCCTTTAAATTCATTTCTTAGCTGTTGATCTTGAGTCGCAATACCGACCGAGCAAGCGTTTAAATGACATTTTCTTAACATTATACAGCCCATTGAAATTAAAGCTGAAGTTGCGAAACCAAATTCATCTGCTCCAAGAATTGCGGCAATAACAACATCTCTTCCGCTTTTTAATTGTCCGTCAACTTGAATTCTAATTCTTCTTCTTAAATCATTTAAAACCAAAACTTGCTGTGTTTCGGCGATGCCTAATTCCATCGGCAATCCGGCGTGTTTAATTGAAGTAATTGGTGAAGCACCGGTTCCGCCCTCATATCCTGAGATCAATAAATGATCTGCTTTTCCTTTTGAAACGCCCGCGGCTACTGTTCCAACTCCGGCTTCAGAGACAAGTTTAACGCTTACTTGAGCTTGCGGATTGGATTTTTTCAAATCATAAATTAGCTGTGCTAAATCTTCAATTGAATAAATATCATGATGCGGCGGCGGTGAAATTAAGCCAACGCCTGGCGTTGTGTGACGCGTTTTTGCAATTTCTTCACTTACCTTTTCACCTGGTAATTGCCCGCCTTCGCCGGGTTTTGCTCCCTGCGCCATTTTAATTTGAAGCTGATCGGCATTAACCAAATATTCTATAGTAACTCCAAATCTGCCTTGTGCAATTTGCTTAATCCTGCTGCGTTTTAAATTTCCATTTTGGTCAACCGTATATCTTTCGGGATCTTCACCGCCTTCGCCAGTGTTAGAAAATCCTCCGAGTCTATTCATTGCAATTGCCAAAGTTTCATGTGCCTCTTTAGAAATTGAACCGTAGCTCATTGCACCTGTCGCAAATCTTTTTACAATATTTTCAGCCGGTTCAACTTCTTCTATTGGAATACTTTTTCTTTCTTTAAATTTTAGATATGAACGTATAAGTCCATAATTCTTTTCGGTATCATTAACAATTTCTGAATATTTTTTATAAATAGCGTAATCATTGCTTCTTACCGCATGCTGCAAAAGTGAAATTGTTTCAGGATTCCATTGATGGTTTTCGCCATCGGATCTCCAGCTGTAAAAACCGCCTTCGTCCAAAACATCTTCTGTATCATTTTCACAAACTTTTAATGCCGCAGCGTGCCTTAAATTTACTTCTTTCTCTATCATATCAATGCCTAAGCCGCCAAGTCGTGATGTTGTTCCGGTAAAATACTTTTCAATTAATTCGTCTTGTAATCCAACTGCTTCAAATATTTGTGCGCCGCAGTATGATTGGATGGTAGAAATTCCCATTTTCGAAATTACTTTATACAATCCCTTTGAAACTGCTTTTAAATAATTTTCCTGCGCTTTTTCAAAGCTAATTCCGTTAAGTTCATTTTTACTAATTAATTCTTCAAGACTTTCAAATACCAAATATGGATTGATTGCGTTTGCCCCGAAACCAATTAATGTAGCAAAATGATGTACTTCTCTTGCTTCACCGGTTTCAATAATGATACTTACTTTTGTTCTTGTACCTTTTTTAATTAAATGATGATGAAGTCCAGAACAAACCAGTAAACTAGGAATAGGAATATTATTTTCATCTGAATATCTATCTGATAGAATAATAATTGTTTTTCCATTTTCTATTGCTTTATCTGCTTTAATAAATACATCTGATAAAGCTCGTTCCAATCCGCCCACTTTACCTTTAGGATAAATTGTTGGAAATGTTTCAGCCCGCAAATCGACTCTATCCAATTCCTTGATTTTCCAAAGCTGCTCGTTTAATAAAATTGGTTTATCGATCTTTAATCTTCTGCAATGTTCAGGAGTTTCTTCCAATAAATTTTTCTCCGGACCAAGCATTACTTGTTCGCTCATAATTATTTCTTCGCGAATTGCGTCGATTGGAGGATTTGTAACTTGTGCAAAAAGCTGTTTAAAATAATTAAACAATAACTGTGGTTTTTTACTTAATAATGCAATTGGAGTATCTGCTCCCATTGAACCAAGAGCTTCCTTTCCTTCAATTGCCATAGGCTTTATAATATATTTTAAATCTTCTAATGTATAGCCGAAAATTTTCTGCTTTGTTTTAATTGAAACATTGCTTGGAACAAATTTATTCTTTAATTCCGGTAAATCATCAATATGAACTAAATTATCTTTTAACCATTGCGAATAATTCTGCTGATTGCAAATTTGATTTTTAATTTCTTTATTTCTTAAAATTTTTCCTTCTTGTGTATCAACCAAAAATAACTTACCTGGTTGAAGTCTGCCTTTTCTAATTACATCTTCAGGATTTATTTTTAATGTTCCTGATTCTGAAGCCATAATGACTTTATAATCTTTTGTAATCCAATATCTTAAAGGTCTTAATCCGTTTCTATCCAAAACAGAACCAATATATCTTCCGTCTGTAAATGAAATCGCCGCCGGACCATCCCACGGTTCAATAAGTGCCGAATGATATTCATAAAATGCTTTTTTAAATTCAGGCATATTTTTATCGCCTGAGAAAGCTTCTGGAATCATCATCATAATTGCGTGAGGCAAAGATCTGCCTGAAGCAACAAGAACTTCAAGCACATTATCAAAAGCTGCCGAATCACTTTTACTTGGCGCTAGGAGAGGCATTATTTTTTCTAATTCATCGCCAAAAATTTTACTTTGAAATTGTTTTTCTCTTGTATTAAACCAATTTTTATTTCCTTTTAAGGTATTGATCTCTCCATTATGAGCAATTAATCTGTAGGGATGCGCTAATGCCCATGTTGGAAATGTATTAGTGCTGTATCGTGAATGAACCAACGCAAGAGCAGAAATGAAATCGGGTTCTGAAAGGTCAGGAAAAAATTCCCTCAACTGTTCAGCCATTAACTGACCTTTATAAATAAGTGTTTTAGACGATAAGCTGCATATATAAAAATAATTTTTTTGAGAAAGGTCCATACCTCTAATTTTCAAGCCGATTCTTTTTCGTATAATCAAAAGTCTTTTTTCAAATTCTTCTTTAGGAGTATTTTCACCTCTTCCAATTAAAATCTGTTTCATAACGGGCATAACGGAAAGCGCTACCTTACCTATTTCAGAATCATTATAAGGAACGTCTCGTAACCCCAAGAAAAATTGATTTTCATCTAAAGTAATTTTTTCAATAAAACCTTCTACTTTATGACGATCTTCGGCAATTGTTGGAAGAAAGACCAGCCCAACTCCGTAGTCACCTTCGTTTGGAAGTTCAATATCAATATTTAAACAAACACGGCGTAAAAAAGCATCCGGAATTTGAGTCATAATTCCTGCTCCGTCTCCGGTTTTGGAATCTCCTCCTACTGCTCCTCTGTGTTTTAATTTTTCAAGAATTTCAATTCCGCTTGTAACAATTTCGTGAGTTTTTTCGCCTTTTACGTTTGCAACAAATCCAACACCGCAGCTTTCATGTTCAAAATCCGGGTTATATAATCCAAACTTGTTGGGCAAAATATTTTGTCCGCTCATTTTATTTCCTAAAATTTATCTTAAAATAATCGGTAATCGATTGGTAGTTATACTCATCTTTTCAAAGCTAAGATCATTAGATTGAAAGAATCCGAATACTTCAAATGTATGAGGGATCTGCCTCTTTAGATAAATGAAGTTTTATTGACCCAAAAAGATAAAATAATTTTGAATAAATACAACAAATTAATTTCAAAAAATCAAAAAAACGAATGAAAAATTAAAATTTATCCATTCAAACTGTATGCAATTTCAGTGTAATGCCTAATTTTATTAAAACATATATAAGTTTTACTTCACTTATTAAGATAAATTTTTTGTTTTAATTAAATAAAAATCCCGAAAATAATTGAGTAATACTGCTTAATTTCCGGGATATTATTGATTGGCAAAATTTATGAATTACATACTTAAGCTTGCACCAAATATTAAATAACTAACTTCTTGATTTGGGTTTAATACGTAGCTAGTGAAAATTGGCAGAGCAAAATCATCCGTAATTTTAATGTCCTTTGATACTTTTACTCCGACGTTTATAAGATTAAATTTATCAGTTTTGTACCACATTAGTTTTTCACCGCCTGGAGTTCCGCCGACGAATAGATCCAATCCCACAGTTTCAATTTCCGTTGAATAGCCTACTTCAAAATAAACAGAATGGTCATTATCATTATATAAGTTCATATATGCTGCCAAAGAAATTGGAAATTTTTCATTTCCCGCAAAACTTAACCCGGCTTCAATTATATGGCCGCCTTCTTGATCGTCTTTATAATTTCCATATTTATATGCACTATTTGGATAATAATAATCTGTTACAATTAATGAAAAATCCGAAATAGAATACGACATATATAAATCCATTTCTTCTGCACCTGAAGCATCGTTAGTAAATGGATAGGAACCCCAAAAACCTACTTCAAAATTTCCTGCAGCTAATGATAACGACGGTTGAATGCTTCCGGAATTTCCAAAATCCAATCCTCTCCAAACATATCTACTGACAAAATCCGCACCTCCAGATAATGTGGTTTGGGCTAAGAGGCTGCTCGTAAATATTAAAAATATTGCAAGCGCCAATAATTTATTTATACTGCTTTTCATAATTTCTCCAAAATTTTTTAATTGAATTGAAAATCAAATTTTGCCTTTGTAAATATGTTTACTTAAATATTTTGTACTAAACTACTTTTTCAAAATCAGGATAAGCTTCTATTCCATGTTCACCAATATCCAAACCTTCTAATTCTTCAACTTCACTAACTCTAATTCCCATAGTAGCTTTAATAATATGCCATATGACAAATGATATAATAAATGTAAAAGCGCCAACTGAAAGAACGCCTATTATTTGGCTTCCTAAAAGTGAAAAACCGCCGCCAAAGAGTAATCCATTTCCGGTGGTATTAGGCATAAATCTATCTTCTGCAAACAACCCTAAAGCTAAAGTACCAAAAACACCATTTGCCAAATGTACTGCTAAAGCACCAACCGGATCATCAAGTTTCATTTTATCAAAAAATATTACCGCATAAACAACAATTGCTCCTGAAATTGCTCCAATTATTAAAGAACTTTCAACACTTACATATGCGCAAGGTGCGGTAATAGCAACCAATCCTGCCAAACAGCCATTTATCGTCATACTTAAATCGGGTTTTCCAAGCAATATCCATGCAACTGCTGTAGAAACTAAAATTCCAGCAATTGCCGCACTATTTGTTGTAATAACTATTCGTGAAATAGCTTCCGGGTCAGCGGCCATTGTACTGCCGGGATTAAAACCAAACCATCCTAGCCAAAGTACCATTACACCAATTGTTGCGGATGTCATGTTGTGGCCGGGAATCGCATTAATTTTTTTGCCGTTATATTTGCCAATTCGCGGACCTAAAACTATAACACCGGCTAAAGCTGCCCAGCCTCCTACTGAATGGACAACTGTGGAACCGGCAAAATCCCAAAATCCTAAATTAGCTAACCAACCGCCTCCCCAAATCCAGTGTCCGGTAATTGGATACATAATTGCAACCAAAACAAAAGAAAATATTATAAATGAAAGATATTTTATTCTTTCGGCAACTGCGCCAGAAACAATTGTAGCTGCTGTTCCGGCAAAAACAAGTTGGAAAAAGAATTTCGCTAAAAGTGGAACAGTTGCCCAACTTAATGCCGAATAAACGCCTTGATATGCGTCTCCGGTAGCCGGACTGTTATCCGCACCGCTTAAACCAAAAATACCATTTAACCCAAAAAGTCCTGAGCCGTCTCCAAACATTAATCCCCAGCCAATTGCCCAGAAAGCAAGTGAAGAAACGGCAAATACTATAAAATTTTTCGAAAGTATGTTTACCGCATTTTTACTTCTGGCAAATCCGGATTCAACCATTGCAAAACCCAAATTCATAAAGAAGATCAGCATGCCTGTTATAAGAACCCAGATCGTATCAAATATTACTTTATTTTCCATAATTTAAACCTCGTTTTAATTAAATATTTTTGTTCTAAAATTTTTTTATAAAGCCGATTCACCAGATTCTTCGGTTCTTATTCTTATTGCATCTTCAATTGGAATAACAAAAATTTTACCGTCTCCAATTTTTCCTGTTTTGCTTTTTTCAATTATAATTTGAATTGCCTTTTCAACTGCATCATCAGAGCAGATTAGCTCAACTTTAACTTTAGGTACAAATTCCAAATTATATTCAGAACCTCTGTAAATTTCTTTGTGACCTTTTTGCCTGCCATATCCTCTAACTTCAGTTACGGTAATTCCGGCAAAACCTTCTTCCTGCAGCGCATTGTGCAAAATATCCAATTTTCCCGGTCGAATTATTGCTTCCACTTTCTTCATTTTATTCTCCTATTTTATAGATATTACATAAAAAAATACGTTAAAATAATTTTGATACCTTAATTATTTAGAACATTGAGTACAAAAATATAATAAAAATTTATTTTGTCAAGATAATTTCTTAATTATTTTTGGTATTGTGATGTAATAACTTAATTATTATGTAATAAATACCAATAAGCCTAAATAAATACTTTAAATTATAGAATAGACTTATTATATGATTTTTTTTAGGGTGGAAATACGCTGATTTTTAAAATTTTTAAGACGAGATAAAGAATTGTTGTAAATTTGAATTTAAAAAAAATTGCCGCCACTGTATTTAAAGTGTCAGCAATTTATATATTATATATTTACTCTACAGCAAATGCCAACTTTACATTTGCTTTAAATTGAGTGATTTTGCCTTCTTCAACTTTAGCACTGTGTTTAATAACTTCAACTCCGCTAATTCCTTTAATTGATTTAGATGCTTTTAATACGGCTTGATTTACCGCATCATCAAAACTTTTTTCAGAAATTCCAATAATTTCAATAACCTTAATAGCACCTGCATTTATATTTGTCATGCTTTCCTCCTATGTTTAATTAAAGATTTTTTGTCCTGCTATTTCTTCCAATCTTTTTATTCGTTCTTCAGTAGATGGATGTGTAGAAAATAATTTCTGCATTCCTCCAAAAAATGGATTTATAATGAACATATGAGAATCAGATTCACGTCCATTTCTCATCGGAATTTGCTGAACTCCATTTTGAAGTTTATAAAGAGCTGTGGCCAAACTAAGTGGTTTTCCCGATATTTCCGCACCGCCTTTATCAGCAGCAAATTCTCTCACTCTCGAAATTGCCATTCTAATTACCATTCCCGCAATTGGTGCTAAAATCATCATAAATAAACCAGTTAGCGGATTTTCTCTTCTATCTGAACTAAAATGGGCTATTTGCCCCAATGTTGCCAAAGCACCGGCAAAAGTAGCGGCAACAGCACTTGTTAAAATATCGCGGTGTTTAACGTGAGCAAGTTCGTGCGCCATTACTCCTTCAAGTTCATCTTTAGATAAAATTCTTAAAATTCCTTGTGTTGCCGCCACAGCGGCATGCTGCGGATTTCTACCCGTTGCAAAAGCATTTGGCGTTTGTTCTGGAGTAATATAAACCTTCGGCATTGGTAAACCGGCATTTTCTGTCAGCTTTTCAATAATTTGATAAAGTCCGCTGGGATCTTCAGGACCTATCTCATTAGCTTTATATCTGCTTAACACCATTTTATCACTAAACCAATAACTGTAAAAATTCATACCGGCTGCAATAATTAAAGCTATAATTGTTCCGCTTTTTCCTCCAATCATTCCCCCAATCCAAATAAAGAGAAGGGTTAATCCCATCATCAGTAAAAAAGTTCTAAAGTTACTTTGCATAAATAAACCATTTTATTATAGTTTTTAACAATTTAAACAATTTTTGTAAGAAATAATATATCAAATTTTGAATTTAAGTAAAAATTTTATTCAAATATAAATTTATTGTTTATTTAGATTCAAATTATCTATTTATTTTGTTAAAATTTTACAATGTCATTGTTAAATTGTTTCATTTAATTTAATACTTTTAAAATACATTTAGATTGTTTGTGTTAAGAAATGCTCTTGAAAAGTTATTTCTTTTTTAATACAATTATGTGTTAAATGGAAAAAAATAAGGAAGTAAACCATGTTAATGGTAAAAGATGTTGATTTAACACCTAATCCTCAAGCTTTAAAATTTGTATTGAGTGAAAAGTTATTAAATAGAGAAACAAGAAGTTTTAAAAACAAACAAGAAGCAGAACACGACCCACTTGCAAAGGCAATTTTTGATTTGCCCGGAATTGTTTCTGTGTTCTATATGGATAGATTTATAACCATTGAAAAAGAGCCAAATACAAGCTGGGGCAAAATTCAAATGCCTTTTGTTAATCTTATAAAGGAATTTAACAAAGATTTAATTCCTCAAGAATCCGAAAGTTCTAATTCTTTTGAAAATGAAACTGAACTTCTTAAGCAAATTAATGATCTATTGGATAAAAGAGTTCGTCCAGCGCTTGCTGGAGACGGCGGCGGATTACAAGTATTAGATCTGCACGATAAAACTTTAACAATTAGATATCAAGGTGCTTGCGGAACTTGTCCGAGCGCTATTCAAGGAACATTGGTTGCCATTGAAAATCTTTTAAAGCGCGAAATAGATCCTTTTATGGAAGTTGTAAGCGGCTAAATTTATTTTTATAAATCCCGGTAGATTCTTGTCGGGATTTATAAAAGTTTTTCTAATTTATTAAACTGTTTGAATACATTTCTTTCTTTTCTTCTAAGAAATTTGTCAATTCTCTGTCAAAGAAAAATTCTTCCTCTCCAAATGCGGGTGTTAAATGAGTATACCAAGTTGCCGTTGAATCATATTTTGCAAAAAATGGACGTTTAACCCAATCCGGATTTCTAGCTTGAAGCAGATTCAGTACAAATACTTTTTGATTGTTTATGTCGGCTATTCCCTCAATTTTTACTTTTCCGGGGAAAGCAGACATTACAGGACCTCGAGCTGTTCTTGATAAGCCAGATAATTTGTTAAAGGCATTTTTATAAATATTGAAGACCTGTTTAAGCGGTACCTCAAAATATTTTTTTGCTCCGGTATTTCTTTCAACAAACATATAATATGGAATAAGGCCAAGTCTGACTTGCTCTTTCCACATTCTTTTCCAAATTTCCGAATCATCGTTTACGTGCTTAATCACCGGTGACTGAGTTCTGATTTCAACGCCAATATTTCTGAGACGATTAATTGCATCAACAACAATTTTTGTTTTAAGTTCATTGAAATGACTGAAATGTGCCATTATTGTTAAGTGTTTTCCTGATTTAATTATTCTTTCAAATAATTTTAATATTTCATCTGCGTCATTATCAGTAACAAATCTATATGGCCAATATGCAAGAGACTTTGTTCCTATTCTAATATTTTGAATATGTTCAAATTTATGCGAAAGAAAAGGCTCAATATAAACTTTTAATTTTTGATATTTCATTATCATTGGATCACCGCCGGTAAAAAGAATATCCGAAATTTCCTTATGTTGATGAATATAGTCTTGAAATTTTTCCGATTCATCTGTTGCAAATTGTAAGTCATCGATGCCAACAAACTGAGCCCATCTAAAGCAGAATGAACAATAAGCATGGCAAGTTTGGCCTCCTGTAGGAAATATTAAAACCGTTTCTTTATATTTATGCTGCAAGCCACCTATCGGAACATTTTCGTGAAATGGAACATTTGCAATTAATTGTCCGGCTGGATGCGGATTTAATTCCATTCTTATTTCATCCGAAATTTGTTTCACCAGGTTATTTGGTAATTGATTTTTAATTGCACTAGCCATTTTATTGAAGTGTATTGAATTTAACATTTCTTTGTTCATGAAAGTTAATTGAAAGATTGGGTCCTTTGGAATATTGGACCAATCAATTAACTCTTCAATTACATAATTATTCACTCGAAAAGGAAGAACATTTGCCACAACTTCCATATTAAAGATTTCATCTTGAGAAAGTGATTTAATCTGCGGGATTTCGTGTAAATCCTTTAGCTGGAATATTTTCAGTTTTGGAGTGTCCATATTACCTCCTTACTTAAAATAATTTATTTATAAATCTTTATAACAGGCTTGAATTAAAAAAGGAAAATAAAACGAACCTTGAGATTTGAAAAAAAGAATGAAGCGGCAAAAGCCGCTTACATTATTTAATAGTATTAACTTTGCTGATGTCGTCTACTTTAACAAAACTTTCTTGAAATTTATAGCTTCCTTTATCGGATTTCATAGTTTTTACAACTTTAACATTAATATCAGCTTTTTTACCAACATTTTTTGCTTTATCAGCAAATGTTTGCTTTTTTGCCATTTTTATTATCTCCTTCTTATTTTACTTTTAAAATTAATAAAAAAAAGCCAAAATTGAAATGTTAATACTTATCCCATTTTTAACTTTGATTTTGTAGTAAATCCACTAAAATATGTCCGCTTTCTTCCAAATACGGATCTTCAACTTTAAGACTTTTTTTGGTTACTTCTTTTTTATCAATTATTTCTATTTTACTTTCTTTTTGTCTTTCTTCATCACGCAGTTTTCTTTTTAGTTCTCTTTCGTCTCGTTCTTTTTTCCTGACTTCTTCATTTAATGAAAATTCCACTTTATCTTTATTTTCTTTGTATTCTTCAATATCTTCAAGTATATAATTGAACTCGGGTTCTTTTAATATTCTTTTTCTATGTTTATCAATTAATATAGGAAGAATATTTGTTAAATCACTGTATTTTTTAAATTGGCTTGTCTGTATCTGATCCCATTTAAGAGCGCTTGGAATAGAACTTTCTCCATATTCGCTTGGATCAACAGCTGTTGGAAATTGAACGTCGGGAATAACTCCTAAATTTTGAGTACTGCTTCCCGTTACTCTATAATATTTGGCAATAGTAATTTTTAATTCTCCACTTTGATCACCGGCTGATGGAATAAATCTATCTAAACTAATCAAATTCTGTACAGTTCCTTTGCCATATGATTGTTCGCCAAGAACAATTCCTCTTTCGTAATCTTGAATTGCCGCGGAAAATATTTCTGAAGCAGACGCACTATATCTATTTATTACAACCGCGAGAGGACCATCATATATAATTGAAGGATCGGGATCTTTTTCCACTGAAATATTTCCATTGGATTGCCTGACTTGAACAACAGGTCCGTCTTTAATAAATAAGCCTGTCAATTCAACAGCTTCATCGAGAGCGCCGCCGCCATTATTTCTTAAATCAATAATGATACCATCAACATTTTCCTTTTTAAGATCATTAATAATTTTTTTAACGTCTCTTGTAGTACTTCTAAAATCAGGATCGCCATTTCGTTTCGCTTCAAAGTCAACGTAAAAACTTGGAATTTCTATAACTCCCAATTTATAATCAACATTATCTTCATTTATTGTAATAATCCTTTTCTGTGCCGCTTGTTCTTCTAATTTTACTTTATCCCTAATAATGGAAATTGTATCCGGTTTTGAATCAATTCCTTTGCTTGCTCTTAAAACCGAAAGTCTAACTTTTGTTCCTTTATCACCGCGGATCAAATCAACAACGTCATCAATTCTCCAGCCGATAACGTCTACCAATTCTTCGTCGCCTTGTCCAACTGCAATAATATAATCATCGGCGTGAATATTATCTGCTTTGAAAGCTGGTCCGCCGGGAACAATATTTACAACTTTTGTATAATCATTATCTGTCTGCAAAGTAGCGCCAATTCCTTCCAGTGAAAGTTTCATTCTAATATTAAAATTTTCTGAAGTTCTTGGTGCCAAATAATTTGAATGCGGATCGATAGCATCGGCAAATGAATTTAAGTAAAGCTGTAAAACATCTTCAGACTTAAATTGCAGAATTGCTTTATGATAATTTTTATATCGCTGTATTAAAGTTTCTTTGGTTTTGTCCCATTCTTTACCGCTTAACTTCAAATTCAATGCTTCATTTTTTAATTTCTTTCTCCAAATTTCATTTAATTCGTCTAAGGAATTTGGCCATGGTTCTTTTTCTCTATCGATTTTAAACGCTTCGTCAACAGTAAAATCAAATTCCTTGTCTAAAATGCTCAACACAAATTTCATTCTTTCATTCATTCTATTCTTGTATGTGTTGAATATTTTGTAAGCTGGATCTAAATTACCGGATTGTAAATTTTCATCGATAGAATATCTATATTTTTCAAAATCGTCAATATCAGATTTCAGGAAATATGATTTATTGTAATCAAGTGAATTTATATAATTATCGAAAATTACAGAGGAAAGCGAATCATCAAGAATGAATTTTTTGTAATGGTATCTGGATAATATTGTTGTTACCATTCTATCAATATCCGAATAGTAATCTAATGGCTCAACAACTTTGTTTGTATCTAAAACTTGATTTTGCGCGTGTAAATCTTCTGTAATATTTTTTTGACAATTACTTATAAATAAATATGTGAGGATAAGAATTATATATTTTTTCATTAAAATAATCCTATTTTTAAGCTTTTGTTGTAACAATCAAAAGTAATTAATGTTTCATGGATAAGTTTGGAAATATAAGAAAATTACTTTCAAAAAAAATATGGTAATGAAATGGAATTGGATAATTTAAGAGAATTTTGCCTTAAAAAGAAATGGGTTAAAGAAGAATTTCCATTTGATGAAGATACTCTTGTATTTAAAGTTGGAAGCAAAATGTTTTGTCTTGTTAATTTAATTGCTCCAATCAGCATTAACATAAAATGCAATCCGGAAGAAATCCCGGATCTAATTGAAGAATATGAAGAGATTTTACCCGGCTACCATATGAACAAAAAATATTGGATAACTTTAAAATTAGAAGGAAAGCTTACAAATAAATTTATTTTTGATTTGATCGATAAATCTTACGAGCTGGTTTTTGAAAAGCTTACTTTAAAGGAAAAGAAAGAATTAAATAATTTTTAGATAAATGACCGGAGACTTTCTCCGGTCATATTATCTCGCATTCATTAACTAACAGAAGTCTATACCCCCAACTCAAGTTTATTTCTTAAGCTGCCTATTACTTCGTTTAGCGATATATCTTCAGAAGTTAATTTTTCAATATTTGTATATGCATGAATAACGGTAGAATGATCTCTTCCGCCAAAATGCAGACCTATGGTCTTTAATGATGCTTTTGTCAATTTTTTTGATAAATACATAGCAATTTGTCGAGCTAAAACAACCTCTTTTTTTCTATTTTTTTCTCTAACTTTATTTTCATCTACTTTAAACTCTTGACAGACAATTTTTGTAATGCTGTCAATTGAAATATTTACTTCTTTTTTAGTAGATATTTCGTTAACCGTTTTTCTTGTCAGTTCAAAATCAATTTCTCTGCCGCTTAAAGACGAATTTGCAAGCAATTTAATTAAACAGCCTTCTAATTCTCGAATATTTGAAGTAATATTATAGGCTATATAATCTAAAATTTCATTTGAAAGCGTAATACCAAAGCTATCGCCTTTATTTTTTAAAATTGCAATTCTAGTTTCAAAATCAGGAGCCTGCACATCTGCCGTTAATCCCCATTGAAATCTTGAGATCAATCTATCGTTCATTCCTTTTAAATCTTTGGGCGGTCTATCGCTTGAAAGAATAATTTGTTTTCTTGATTGATGAAGATTATTGAATATATGAAAAAAAAGATCCTGTGTCTTTTCTCTTCCTGTTAAAAATTGAATATCGTCAATAATTAAAACATCCATATTATTGTAGAAACTCGAAAATTCTGCTACATTATTTGACTGTATTGATTCAACAAATTGCGTTGTAAAAATATCGGCCGAAAGATATATTACTTTCTTATTTGGGTATTTTCCCAAAATATTGTTTCCAATAGCTTGAATAAGGTGAGTTTTTCCTAAACCAACACCGCCATAAATAAATAAAGGATTAAAAGAAGTTTCTCCGGGATTATCTGAAATTGCTATTGCGGCGGCTCTTGCAAGCTGGTTTGATTCTCCTTTTATAAAATTATCAAATGTATAGCGTGGACTAATATTAGTTTCAAATTCCAATTCAATGGCTTTTGGAGAAGTTTTTTTTGTTTCTACGATAGGAGAATCAAATAATTGAATATCTTCCTTTTCTTCTTCATTTATAATGTAAACCAATTTTGCATCCGGACCAACAACCTGGCTAATCGTTTTATTGATTAATGTATTATAATGTTCTTCAATCCATTCAATAAAGAAATTATTAGGCACAGAAATGCGCAGAGTATTTCCATCAAAATCATATGGTTTTATAGGTAAAAACCAAGTATTATAAGTTATATTTGATACATTTTGCTTGATCAATTTTAAACATTCTTTCCAAATGTTCGAAGAATTATTATCTTGAGTTTTAACAAAAGAATTAATTGAAATTTTTAAGTTATCCACAGTTTTTTTACAATATAAAAGATGATAAAAAATACATTTTGGGTTTTATTTTAATTAAACAATTTTACTTATTCACAAATTATCAACAATCAAACAACCTTTGCAACTTATTAAAAAACAATGAATTATGGATTTAATCTAATATTTTTTAACAATTAAATTCCATAAATCAATAAATCGTTCAAATCAGTTTTTTCCATGAAACGTTTCACAATTCAAAATTATCAACAAGTTATCAACATTCGTTTTGGGGTTCAGCTTTAATTCAAAATATGTTAAAAAACCATACTGAACAAATTAATTTTTCAACAATTTTATAATGTATTGTTTTATAACAAAATAAAATTTTTATTTAATGTTGTGAGTTGAAAGAAGTCAGAAATATTGATAATTAAAAGGAATAAAAATTTTTATTTAAGTTATTTTATAGCCATAAAAATTATAAACTTGCTTCTTCGATAAGTTCAAGTTATTGGAATTAATTTTTCCTTACAAATTAATTATTTTCTAAGACCGTAAAACATTATTTTATAATAAAATAAAATTTGCAAGATTTCGATGATATAAAGCCGTTGTTTATTATTATTTAATTCGACAGTTGAAAAAATATTTACTAACTTATTGTTTTTATTATATTTATCAAGAAAACACGGCATGACGTTTTTATTGGATTTTGATCGAAACTTTCAACTAATTTAAAATTTGAAAAACAATTAAATTTGAAAATATTTTAGAAAAACTAAGCAAATAAAGGAATTTTTATGAAAGTTGTTGTAACGGGCGGTGCGGGATTTATTGGAAGTCATATTGTAGAATATTGGTCAAACCAAAATGCGGATGTACAAGTTTTAGATAATTTACGCAGTGGATTTGAAAAAAATTTACAAGGATTTAAAAATGTAACTTTTCAAAAAGGTTCAATTACCGATAAAAATTTTGTTAATAAAGTTTTAGAAAAGGCAAAATACGTTTTTCATCTTGCTGCATTGATTTCTGTACCTGAATCTTTAGAAAAACCCGATGAATGTTTGAATATAAATGTAAAGGGATTGCTTAATGTTTTAGATGCGGCTAAAAACCACGGAATTGAAAAAGTTGTTCACTCAAGCTCCGCTGCAATTTACGGAGATGATCCGCGTTTGCCGAAAGATATTTCAATGAAACCAAAACCGCAGACACCTTACGGTATTACTAAATTAGACGGTGAATATTATCTTCAAATGTATTTTGAACAATACGGCCTGCCGACAACTTCTTTAAGATATTTTAACGTTTTTGGTCCGCGCCAGGATCCAAAAAGCCAATATGCCGCTGCAATTCCAATTTTTGTTTATAAAGCTCTTAAAAATGAGCCAATTACCATTTTTGGCGATGGTGAACAAACAAGAGATTTTGTTTATGTTAAAGATGTTGTTGCCGCAAATGTTTTAGCTGCGACTTCAAAAAATGTGACAGGAGTATTTAATGTGGAAAATGAAAACGCAATTACAATCAATGACTTGGCAAAACTTATAATTAAAACAACAAATTCAAAAAGCGAAAT
Source organism: Ignavibacteriota bacterium (assembly GCA_016713565.1). Classification (NCBI taxonomy): domain Bacteria; kingdom Pseudomonadati; phylum Ignavibacteriota; species Ignavibacteriota bacterium. The sequence continues at coordinate 1,608,929 of JADJOX010000007.1, read as the reverse complement.
TATTTATCAGCCTACTCGCCCCGGCGATATTAAACATAGTTTGGCTTCAATTAAAGAAACAAGAGAAAATTTAAAATTCAATCCTTCGCATAATTTAACGTCATCTTTGGAAACAACTATTAAATACTTTGAAAGTTTAATAAAATGAAAAAGAAAAATATTTTAGTGGTCTTTACTGGCGGTACTTTTTCTATGAAAATAGATAAAGCTACCGGCGGGGCAATTCCGCATTTTCATGGTGAAGAATTAATTGAAATGATTCCTGAAGCAAAAGGATTGGCAAATATTTCAATATATAATTTTGGAAATTTCCCAGGTCCGCACATGACTCCGGAATTGATGTTAAATCTCTCCAAAGAAATTCAAACGCAAATTAGCAAAAAGAGTATTGACGGAGTAATTGTAACGCACGGCACTGATACTTTGGAAGAAACAGCTTATTTACTCGATTTGACAATAAAGACCGAAAAACCAATTGTTGTAATTGGGGCAATGAAAACAAGCACAGAACCAGATTGGGACGGACCAAAAAATTTACTTGACGCAATTAACATCTGTAAAAATGATAACAGTAGAGGTTTGGGAGTTTTAGTTTGTTTAAATGGTGAAATTAATGCCGCAAGCGAAGTTACAAAAACTCATACCGAAGATATTGAAACTTTTCACAGTTTAGATTTTGGCGCATTGGGATATGTTGAAAAAAGTAAAGTTTGGTTCAACAGGCTGCCAAGAAAATTAGAAAAAATTAAAACGAAAAAAATAAATTCAAATGTTGATATTATAAAAGTATACGCAGGAATTAAGGAAAATATATTCAAGTTAATAGCCGACACAAAAATTGAAGGATTGGTTGTAGAAGCTTTGGGTGTTGGAAATGTTCCTCCTCCGGCATTTGAAGGAATTAAATATGTGCTGAGTAAAAATATTCCCGTTGTGTTGGTTTCACGTTGCCCTGCAGGAGAAACTTTGGATATTTACAGTTATGAAGGCGCCGGAAAATGGTTGAAAAAAGCCGGGGTTATCTTTTCAGATTATTTAAATGGTCAGAAAGCCAGAATAAAATTAATGCTCGCTTTGGGTGGGAATTATAATATAGAACAACTTCATAAAATTTTTGAAGTTTAAAATTGGAAAATATTAAAAAATGGCTTGGATCAATTATTATTTTGCCAATCGCAATTTGGCTTATTAACAATAATGGCAACTTTATTCCACTGATTGATCATTTTACATTATTAATTCATGAAGGCGGTCACGGTATTTTTAAAATTTTTGGAAGTTTTATTTATACTCTCGGCGGTTCGCTGATGCAAATATTGATGGCGGGACTTTTTATTTTTTATTTTTATATAAATAAAAAAATGCTCGGAGTTCAATTCTCTTTAATTTTTCTATCTGAAAATTTATTTAACATTTCCAAATATGCGGCAGATGCGCAAGCAAGAAAACTTCCTTTACTTGGTGGTAACAAAGTTTATCATGATTGGCATTTTTTACTAAGCAAAATGAATATTTTACAGTATGATCAAATTGTAGGTTATTGTTTTATTACACTTGCAATAATTAGTTTAATAGCTGCATTACTCGTTCCATTATTACCTGACGAAGAAAAACACATAAACCTAAACTTAGACATATAAAATTCATTTAGTCAAAATGCTTTAAATTTTTCCCACCATATTTTCCGGAGCAAGTAATTTATCTAATTCCTCAACTGATAACAAACCTTTTTCCAAAACCAATTCGTAAACTCCGCGGTTATTTTCAAGCGCTTCTTTTGCAAGCTGTGTACTTGTTTCATAGCCCAAAACAGGATTTAATGCCGTTATCAATCCAATGCTATTTTTAACTAAATTCGCGCAATGCTCGGCGTTTGCAGTAATACCGTCAATACACTTATATTTTAAGGTTGTCATTCCATTAATTAACATTGAAATAGATTCAAAAATACTTTGCGTAATTATTGGTTCCATTACATTAAGTTCAAGCTGTCCGGCTTCAGCCCCTAATGTTACAGTTAAATCATTCCCAATAACTTTAAATGCAATTTGATTCATAACTTCGGGAATTACGGGATTTACTTTTCCAGGCATAATTGATGAACCCGGTTGCATAGGCGGTAAATTTATTTCGTTTATACCTGTTCTTGGTCCGGAAGAAAGTAATCTAAGATCATTGGAAATTTTAGATAGTTTTACTGCCAATCTTTTTATTGCCGATGAATAAATTACAAAAGCTCCGGTATCTTGGGTAGCTTCAACTAAATTCGTTGCGCTTACAATTTCCAAATTTGTAATTTCTCTTAAATATTCTATACATTTTTCACGATATCCGGACGGAGCGTTTATTCCTGTTCCAATTGCCGTTGCGCCCATATTAACTTCTAAAAATAATTTTGCGTTTTGTTCAAGTCTTTGAATTTCTTCACCTAATGTAACTGCGTATGCTTCAAATTCTTGTCCCAACGTCATCGGCACAGCATCTTGAAGCTGTGTTCTTCCCATTTTAATTATACTTGCAAATTCTTTCCCTTTCTTTCTAAAGGATTCAATTAACTCTTCCAATACAAAAATCAAACTTTCGTTAGATTTAATAATCGCAATTTTAACCGCGGTGGGATAAGCATCGTTGGTTGATTGCGATAAATTTACATGATTATTCGGATGGCAGTATTTATAATCACCTTTTTCTCTATCCAATAATTCCAAAGCTCTGTTTGCGATTACCTCATTTGCGTTCATATTTGTTGAAGTTCCCGCTCCGCCTTGAATCATATCAACAACAAAATTTGTATGAAGTTTACCATTAATAATTTCATTGCAAGCTTCAATAATTGCATCGGCAACAGGCTTTGATAATAGTCCAAGATCATAATTGGCTTTTGCTGCAGCCATTTTTACAATTCCCAATGCAGAAACTAAATTAGGGAATGTATTTATACTTTGTCCACTTATGTTAAAATTTTCCAATGCTCTTAAAGTTTGAATTCCATAATATCTTTCCTGTGGAACATTTCTATTGCCTAAAAGATCGTGTTCTTTTCTGGTTCTTCCCGATTCATACTGATCGCCTATATTTACGGCATTAATATTTGTTCGTTTCATTCTACGCGAAATTACTCGCGAGATTGTTGAATATAGTTTAACCGCAATTTCACCATGCTTGTTGGAAAGGTTAGTTAATTCAAATTTATCTATAATAATAACTTTTGTATTCAACAATGTTCTTGCAGAAGTTGAGTGCGGCGAATCATCAACTAAGGAGCCTTCACCAAGAAAATCATACTTTGAAAAAAATGCAAGTCTTTTTTCTTGTCCGAAAGGCGTTCTTTTAAATAATTCCACTTCTCCTTCGTAAATTATGAAAAGAACTTCATGCGGATTGTTTTCACTGAACAAGATTGATTCTTTTTCATAAGATTCAATTTTCATTTTTTCAGCAACAACATTTAGTTCTTCATCGGTCAAATTGTTGAACAATTCAACTTTTCTAATAAATTCTTTTATATCGGCGGTACTCATAAAAACTCCTGAAATTTTTCTAGTTTTTTGTAACAAATTGTTATTCTATTTCGTCTTTATGTATAGAAACTATGTTAACTAATACAAAATACAATTTTTTAGTTCAGCAATACAAGAACAGAATTTACAATTATTCTGTTTTAATGTTAAAAAATAAAATGGATGCTGAAGATGTGACTCAAGAAGTTTTGATTAGGATTTGGAAAAACCTTGAGAACTTTAATATTCTTGCGGCAAAAACTTGGATAATGAAAACGACTCATAATTTGTGTTTAGATTACTTGAGAAAAAGGAAAAATGATTTTTCTAAAAACCCTTATTCTGTTGATGATATTAGTGATATAATTGAAAATAAAGATGATGAAAATCCAATAAAAAAATTAGAAAATAAAATTATTGAAGAAAAAATTAAAATGAAGATACAAGAACTTCCTGAAAATTTGAAAAGCGTTTTTGCTCTTTATGAAATACAAGGTTTGAAATACAAAGAGATCAGTAAAGCATTAGATATTCCAATAAATTCTGTAAAGGTTTATTTGCTCCGGGCTCGTAAACAATTGCAGGAAGAATTGAATAAATCAAAATTGCATGAGGTGGCTTAAGTGAATGAAGAATTATTAAATAAAATTATTGAAACGGCTTACGGCAATGCTTCATTTGCCAATAAAATAAAGATTTATTTTCTGGCTTATAAAAATTCGGAAGTGAAAAAAGTTTTAATGGATTATAAAGCAACAGCGGATAAGGTAAAGAATTTAGGCATTGAAAATTGTCCCGATCATTTAATTAATAATATTTCCAAAACTATAAAATCAGAAAACATAAATTCACATTCATTACTTTCTGATATTTATAATATACTATTTAACCGCCCTATTCTTTCGGGAACTTTAGCAGCTGTTTTTATTTTGGCAGTCTTATCTACATTTATTTTTAATAGACCGGAAATTAAACAGCAATATACAAAGCAGCAAATTGAACAAGCCGACGCAGAAGTTAAATATTCATTGTCATTAGTTGCAAACGTGCTTAATAAAACAAAAAGTACAATTGAAAATGACGTTCTTCAAGAAAAAGTTAACAAACCAATAAAAGAAAGTTTATTTATTATAAACGATTATATAAATGGAGAAAATAAAAATGAAAACATCAATTAAATACGCAATATTTTTATTCTTTTTAATTTCATTAAATACTTTTGCACAGGAAGGTGATTACTCAAAATATCCGGGTTTTGTAAATTTTGGGGATTTAGCCTCTTTACAAAATGATGAAGAAGTTACTGAGATATTAATTGAAGAAAAATTATTAAAAATGGTTTCAAAGTTTACTGATGATGATCCCGAACTTTCCGAATTAGTCGGCGGATTAAAACTTATCAAAGTAAATACATTTGCCGTAACGCAAACCAATTCAAGCGATTTAATGAAAAGAGCACAGGCAATTGACAAAGATTTAATGAGCAAGAAATGGGATAGAATTGTCAAAACAAAATCAAAGGGAAATGTAGCGAACGTTTACTTAAAAACTGCCGGTGATGATGATTTTGTCGGATTGACCGTAGTTACGGTTGATGAAGGCGGCGAAGCAGCTTTTGTAAATATTGTAGGAAATATTAACATGGATGCTTTGGGTAAATTAGGTAAAAAATTCGATATACCCGGCTTGGATGGAATAAAGAAAGAAAATTAATTTTTTTGAGTAAGTAATTTTTCTTACGCTAGTTCTTAATTGAATTGTTATAAATGTAATTATCAATAATCCCGATTTCATTTATTTTATTTAATTAAAGAGAAGGCGTAAGAAAAAAACTAAAATTTGTGAAATAACTTAAATAGCCCGTGAGAAAATTATGAAAGACATTAAGTTTAGATCCTTAATTTTGATTTTTGGATTTGCAATATTAAATTCGGGTTGTATTGGCGTTAATAGAGATTTTAAAAATATCCGTTCGCAAATTCTCGAAAGTTTAAATGACGATTTTGATAGAGAAATTGAATTTTCTGTCGGTCCGGTTGGGTTTTTCCTTGCAAGTCAATTTGTTAAATTTTCAGATACTGAAGAAAATGTTGATGAAATGCTTTCGAAAATTAGAAATATCCAAATTGGAGTTTATAACAGATTGAGTAATTATTCTCATCCGTCTTTTAAATTACTTAACAATATTTCAAAGTCGTTTAACGGAGAAACCTGGAAACCAATTGTTAAAACAACTCAAGAAAATGAACTGACCGGCGTTTTTCTAAAAGAAAACTTCAATGAAGATATTAATGAGCTTGTTATTATTTCATTAACAAACGAAGAGCTTGTTTTAGTTAAATTACAAGGTAATCTTGGTGCGGTAATGGATATAATAATTAGAGATTACGGTCATAACATAAAAATTGCAGGAAATAATTAATTGTTTACCATTTTTTTCCATGACAGCTGTAACAAGAAACACCAACTGAACCGCCGCGTAAATCCGTACCGTGGCATTCAACGCAATTTGTAGTTGGTGAATTTAAACCGGTTTTATGCATAATGCCGTTTTTATTTACTGTATGTCCGGTTGGAGTATTTGAATTGTTTGTAGGTTCTGTTGAAGATGTACAAGAGATAAAAACTGCCGCACTGAAAATAAATATTTGAATTCCTTTCAATAATTTCATTTTATGTCCGATTTAAATTTGAGCAAACTTAGAAATAATTTTTCGAATAATTTAGGTCAAAAATCTTTACTTAATTTCACAACTATTTTACAATTGTCAAGTCTAATTACAATAAAAAAAACGAATCAACGTTAACAAAATTAAAAGGAAATTTTTATGCAGAAATGTCTTCTTCTTTTACTCATTTTAACTTTTATTTCCTCAAAAACATTTACGCAAAAATTGCCTTTATCCAATCAAGTTACAGCATATAAAACTTCGGAAGCAATAATCCTTGACGGCAAATTAAATGAAAATATATGGAAACAAAATCCAACTACATACTTTGTTCAGAAAGAACCTAATGAGGGAAAACCAGCAACACAAAATTCGGAAATTCGAGTAGCATTCGATAATGAAAATTTATATGTGGGCGGAATGTTTTACGATACCCATCCTGATTCAATTGACAATAACTTAATGAGAAGGGATAATCTCGTTCCTTCCGATTGGTTTTTTTTATATTTGGATCCATATAATGATGACAGAACAGGTTATTATTTTGCAGTAAACGCCGGAGGTTCAATATCAGATGGGATTTTATTTAATGACAGTTGGGATGATAATACATGGGATGGAGTTTGGGAATCAAAAACAAAAATTACAAAGGACGGCTGGGTTTTAGAAATGAAAATCCCTTTTTCTCAGCTTAGATTTAATCAAACTGAAAATATGATTTGGGGAATAAATTTTAATAGAGATATCAAAAGAAACGGTGAAAATTCTTTTTATGTAATGGTTCCTAAAAACGAAAGCGGGTTTGTTTCCAAATTTGCCGACCTTGTTGGATTGGATGGAATTAAATTAAAACAGCGTTTTGAAGTGCTTCCCTACTTTGTTCAAAAAGCACAGTACTTAAAACATGAAAATGGTGATCCGTTTTACAAAGGTAACCAATACAAATCTTCATTGGGCGCAGATTTTAAGGTTGGAATCGGAAGCAGTTTTAATTTGGACGCAACAATAAATCCAGATTTCGGTCAGGTAGAAGTTGACCCTGCGGTAGTAAATCTTTCGGCTTTTGAAACTTATTTTCAAGAAAAAAGACCCTTTTTTATTGAAGGGCAGGAACTCTTTTATTTTGGTATTGGAGGAGCAAATAATAACTGGGGTTTTAATTTTGGTAATCCGGAATTATTTTATACTAGAAGAATTGGAAGGTCACCTCAAGGTAATTTACCGGATTATGATTATGTGAATTATCCAAATGAAACAAGAATTTTAGGCGCCGCAAAATTAACCGGAAAAATTGATGAAACATGGTCGGTTGGCGCTTTGAACGCCGCAACGGAAAGAACATATGCAACAATATCTGTATCAAATAAAAAGTCGGAAATTGAAGTTGAACCTTTTACAAATTACGGGGTATTCAGAACACAAAAACAATTTAATGATAACCGTCAGTCAATAGGCGCAATGTTTACTTCCGTTAACAGAGATTTAAATACTTTTGATCTAAAATCTTCGCTCAGTAATGAAGCTTATACTTTTGGTTTGGATGGATGGACATTTTTAGATTCCGCAAAACAATATGTATTGACAAGTTTTCTCGTCGGATCATACACAAGCGGTTCCAAAGATTATATGGTAAAACTTCAAGAACAACCTTACAGATATTTTCAAAGACCTGACGCAACTTATAATAAGTTAGATTCAAATAAAACCAGCATCGGTGGTTATTACAGTAGAGTTATGCTTAATAAGCAGGAAGGTAACTTTTATATTAACTCCGCTTTTGGTGTTGTTTCTCCCGGATTTGAAAACAGCGATTTGGGATTTCAATGGATGGCAGATAAGATAAACGGTCATTTGGTTCTAGGTTACCGCTGGTTTGAACCGGATAATATTTTCAGAAGAAAGTGGCTGTATTTAGCACATTTTAGAGATTATGATTTTGAAGGAAATATTTTGAATAACGGACTTATGCTATATACTGCATTCCAGTTTAATAATTACTATAACTTAGCTTTACAAGGATTTTATAATTTTGAAGAATTTTCAAGAGGATTGACACGCGGCGGACCTTTAGCTAAAAATCCTTCTCAAAGTTCAATGAATGTTACTTTTTCATCCGACTCAAGAAATAATTTAATCGTTAGCTTAAACTCAAATTATTTTGGAGATAAAATAGGAAGCAATTATTATGATTTTGAGTTGAATATGGAATGGAAACCGAGTACGCAAGTAAATTTCAGCATTGGTCCAAGTTATAGTTTTAATACTGAACAAAGACAATGGATTGGTAGTTTTGATGATATATATGCTGATAAAACATTCGCTAAAAGATATGTCTTCGGTGAAATGAACCAAAAAACAATTTCTGCAAATATAAGACTAAATTGGATTTTAACTCCGCAAATGAGCTTCCAACTATTTTTACAACCGTTAATTTCTGTTGGGAATTACGATAACTTTAAAGAATTGGCGCGAACAAGATCTTTGGATTACAATAATTATTCACTCGCCGGCAATGTAAATTATGATGTGGAAAATCAAGTATATATAATTGATCCGGATAAAGATGGTCCCGCAGATCAATTTTCATTTGACAATCCTAATTTTAATTTTAAATCAATCAGAGGTACTTTTGTATTTCGCTGGGAAGTTTTACCCGGCTCAATATTATACTTGGTTTGGTCGCAAGACAGAGATGATAATAATAATCCCGGTGATTTACAATTCGGAAGAGATTTTAGGAATTTGATCAAAGCCGAATCAAACAATATTTTTCTTGCTAAGTTTTCTTATTGGCTGGATATTTAGAATTTTATTGCACCAATTCTGAAAATGTATAGCATTTGAGATTGTATTTTCTAGCAAGTGTAAACAATTTTTTTAGATAAGAAAATTCAGTTTGATAAGCTCCATCTGCTTTTTCAACCGTTTGATGAGCATAAAATATTATTACCTCATTATTTGCAGATGCACGAATAAATCCTTGCTCGATCATATTTATAGAAATTTTGAAGTTTGCATCAATGCCTAATGCAGGAATAACTTTCTTATTATCAAACTTATAATAAATATCATCAATTTCACTTATATCAGTTACTATAATTGTCCTTTGAATTTCTTCAACGTCTCTTAAAGCAATAAAAGTTTGTAATAATTTGTTGTCTAGTGAATCACAGTTATAACCGTATGGGTAGGAAAAGCTTTTTGGAATTAAATTGTGATTATTCATAAAATCAATTGCTGGCGTAATTTCTTGTTTGATATAATCTGAGACAGAATGATTTTTTAAAAAGTTAACAGCATCAATATGTTTCCAACCATGACTTCCAATTTCATGTCCTTTTGTTTTAAAATTGTGTAATGAATTTATTTCATCATCCGAAAGCGAATAAATTTGTGTTAAGAAAAAAGTGACTTTTACATTATTTGAATCTAGCAAAGGAATAATTTTTTGCCATTGCTTTACATAAGTATCATCAAAAGTAAGACAAAATCCGGCTTTATGTGTGATGTCTGGAGATGTAGGTTGATCTTTACAGCTTACTAATAAAACAAATATCACGCAAGCAAAATATAATAATTTTCTGTTCATATATTTAAATATAAACCATTTAAAACAATATTTCAATTTACAAATTGTTTAATCCAATAATTTGGATTTAATTCTTCACCTGTGGAATTTTTAACTAATTTATCCCACTTATACAAAGCTCCATATGAAAAGAATAAGTTTATTAAGTATTCTCCTACTTCTTGTTTTCCAACGAAAGAAATATTTTCTGAAGAATTATTTATTAAGACTTTCTCTTTAATAAAAAAGTAAAGCTGTGAAGCTAATAATTCACCCAGCATGTAATTTTGATAATAAACGGGATAAAGCGCGATGTGTATTTTTGAAGCCCAATCAGCTTCATTTCTATTTTCAGGTTTTTTTAATCCCTGATACTTTTCAACTAATTGCCACCAAAGTGAATTCAAATCACAATCTGGATTTTCAAACATTGCTTTTTCAAATCTGTAGATTACTTGAACCCAGCGGGAAAAAATTATTTGTTCTAACTGAAGTGTTTTAAAACTTTTATTCGAAATTTCATTTTTTTCATTTTCAGAAATTCCAATCATTTCTCTAAGCCAATTGGGATTTGACGCAAATCTTCCGAATAACATTGCTATTGCTTCGGTTGTAAAAATATGAGCGTGTTCACGCAAAACCCATGGCAAACTTTTACTGACATATTTATCGTAAACAGCATGACCGAATTCATGGAGCATTGTAGACATCCACTTATAATTTGGTTTTATGTTGCAAAGAACCCTTATATCTCCTTCTTTATCAATTTGAGTGCAATATGCATGCTGATATTTTCCTTCCTTCTCATAAAGATCGCTTTTTGAAAGCATATCTTTAATATCCATTCCAATTCCCGAATAATACTCATCGGTTATTTCTTCTATATTTTTATTTTCAAAATATTTATCATAATCTATATTATAAATGCTTGGACCCTGCTGGAAAAATTTATCTTGATAATGCCAAGGCATTAGTTCCGTTTTATTTATAGAAAAATAATTTGATAAATAATTATCAATATCATTTTTAATTTCTTTAAATTTTTTGTCGGTTAGTGCATCAAGCTTATCAAAAAGATCATCCAAAAATTCCGGTTCAAGCTCATTTAATTTTAAACTCATTTGATGATAATTTTTAAATCCTAAATTTGTCGCGGCTTCATTTCTCAATTTCACCAATTTAATTATATCTTCATTAACCAACTTTCCAATTTGTTTACTGGCTTTCCAAGTTTCTTCAAGTTCTTCGGAATTTTTTGATTTCTCAAGAATTTTATCAATTTCGTTATCGGTTAATTTTTTACCGTCAACCTCGGCTCTGTATGTCGCAAATTTTTGCTCAATCTTATTTGATAATTCGACGGTTTTGGTAAGTAACTCTTCATCTATTTGATAACTCGCATAGGAATTATACAATACTTCAATTTCTCTTATATTTACTCCATCTGTAAATTCAGCAGAATTTTTAAACTCTTTAATTTTTTCAAAATCTTCCTTATTTGAAAATATTTTTTTTAGCTTAAGCTCAAGTTGTGCGGTTTTCACATAATCTTCCGGCTTGCCTGAAATTGTGGCGTTAAAATTAGCAAGACTTAACTCTTTACTTAGATTTACAACTTTATTTTCAAATGATTTTATAAAATCAAAAAATTCTTTTTCCAAAATAAATTCCTTTTGTTATGTAATTAGATTTTTACTTATAAGGTAACAATCATAAAACAGTAAAATTTAAAATTGTTTAGAGTAAAAAAGGGGTGACATTTTATTTATCTACCACATCACTCAAATTAAATAAAACAGAAAATAAATTAATTTAATTAAACAGATCTTCATCGCGCATTAAAAGAAGAATTGCGGATTGCGGAACAATTACAAGTTTTTGTTTATCAAGTTCTATATCAATTGCTTCTTTACGTACAAAAATTGCAAAATCTCCTTCTTTTGCCTGCAGAGGAATATACTTGGTTTCTTTATTTTTTTTCCACGTTTCATCTTCATCAATTGCCGCGGCAACCGGGTAACCGGGACCTGCTTTAATTATATATCCGCCTTGTACTTTTTCCTTTTCTTTAACTCCCGGCGGAAGATAAAGTCCGCTGTTTGTTTTTTCAAGATCATCTTCGGGTTTAATTAAAACTCTATCTCCTACAATAATAATTTTTGTCGTGTCAATCATATTTCCATTTTTTTTATTTAAAAATACTAAAGATTCTAATTTTTATAAAATTATTGATTAATTACCTCAATTCCTTAAACAATAAATTCTTGCTAATGGCTGAGAGAATTTCTTTTTCAAAAGCATTTATTAACTTTTCTTTTACGTAAGCTCTATGATAAATAATTGATACCGTTCTTCCAGGTATTGGTTTATTAAATTCCCTCAAGTGTTTTACTTTTGCCGTTTTATTTATATCTAATGTAGCCAAATAAGGCAGCAATGTCATCCCAAAATTATTATCAACCAATTTCATCAATGTGTCAAGTGTTCCGCCTTCAAAACTGAGCTGAACAATACTCTCCTTTTTTGCAACATTAAGTGAACTGCAGACTTGAATTACATGATCTCTCAAACAATGTCCGTCTTTTAAAAGCCAAATATCTTTAATGTTCAGCTCTTTTGAGTTTACTTTTCTTTGTTTAAATAATTTGTGACTTTCGGAAACATAAGCTACAAATGGTTCATAATATAAATTTTTCTCAATCAATTCTTTTCTATTTGTCGGGGTTGCAATTATTGCCGTATCAAGTTCGTCTTTAACTAATTTATTTATTATTTGATCTGTTTGTAATTCATCAAATGTCAATTCGACTTTAGGATACTTTTTTATAAAGTTTTTAAGAAAAAGCGGAATTAAATACGGAGCGATTGTGGGAATAATTCCCACTTTAAATTTACCGCTAAACTCACCCTTTTCTACGTCTATTAAATTATGAATCCTTTCATTTTCACATAAAACAACTCTTGCCTGTTCAATTATTTTTTTCCCAATTTCAGTTGCTTTAACCGGCTGTTTACTTCTGTCAAAAATTCTAACTCCAAGTTCTTCTTCCAATTTTTTAACTTGCATGCTTAGTGTAGGCTGAGTAACAAAACAATTATTTGCAGCTTCGGCAAAACTTTTATGATTATCAATTGCTATTATGTATGAAAATTGTGTTAAAGTCATCTATAAATTTTATCTATGGATATATCAAAATTATCAATTTGATTTATTAAATACCAAGTTATAATTTATAACACAAATAATCGCTATTTGGAAAATAATGAAAATTATAATATTTAAAATTCTTGGATTTTTATTTGTAGGCATTGGTGTTTTGGGAATATTCATACCTCTATTGCCAACTACAATATTTCTAATTATTGCCTCATACTTTTTCATGAAAAGTTCGCCTAAGTTGAATGATAAATTAATTAACAATAAATATTTGGGAGTGTACCTTAAAAATTATAAAGATAAAAAGGGAATTCCATTTAGTTCAAAGGTCACCTCAATTTGTTTACTATGGACTTCAATTATAATTTCCGCATTTCTTCTTACAGACAATATTTATATAAGGATCATTTTATTTTTTGTTGCGATCGGAGTAACTGTTCATATTTCTACAATAAAAAATCTAAATCTTAAAACAATTAGCGATCAAAATTTAACAAAATAACTAAGAGGAGAATACAATGAAAGAAAAAAAATTAACCACAGCAGCCGGTCAGCCGGTTGGAGATAATCAAAATTCTTTAACTGCAGGTAAACGTGGTCCATTATTATTGCAGGATCATCAACTCTTAGAAAAAATGGCGACATTTAATCGTGAAAGAGTTCCGGAAAGAATTGTACACGCAAAAGGCTCCGGCGCATTTGGAACTTTGACAATCACAAACGATATTTCAAAATATACAAAAGCAAAAGTGTTTTCTAAAGTTGGAAAGAAAACAGATCTGTTAATTCGTTTTTCTACTGTTGCGGGTGAACACGGCGCGGCTGACGCAGAAAGAGATGTCCGCGGATTTGCGATAAAATTTTATACAGAAGATGGAAATTGGGATTTAGTTGGTAATAATACTCCGGTATTTTTTGTTCGCGATCCGTATAAATTCAGTGATTTTATTCATACGCAGAAAAGAGACCCTAAATCAAATTTAAGATCAAATACTGCAATGTGGGATTTTTGGTCTCTCTCACCTGAAAGTCTGCATCAAGTAACAATTTTATTCAGCGACCGAGGATTACCACAAAGTTACAGATATGTTAACGGGTATGGAAGTCATACTTACAGTTTTATAAATTCCAAGGATGAAAGATTTTGGGTGAAATTCCATTTTAAAACCGCTCAAGGAATTAAAACATGGACAAATCAAGAATCCGCGGAAATAATAGGAAAAGATAGAGAAAGTTCTCAAAGAGATTTATTTAACGCAATTGAAAACGGCGATTTTCCGAAATGGAATTTCAAAATTCAAATTATGAAAGAATCTGAAGCAGAAACATATCATTTTAATCCTTTTGATCTTACTAAAGTTTGGCCTCATAAAGATTTTCCTTTAATTGATGTCGGCGTGGTAGAATTGAACAGAAATCCCGAAAATTATTTTGCTGAAATTGAGCAAGCTTCTTTTGAACCTTCCAATATTGTAAATGGAATTGGTTTTTCACCGGATAAAATGCTGCAGGCAAGAATTATGTCATATGCCGACGCGCACCGTTACAGAATTGGAGTAAATTACGCTGCGCTTCCCGTAAATAAACCAAAATCGGAAGTAAATACTTATCATCGCGATGGTAATATGAGATTTGACGGAAACAGCGGAGGAGCTGTAAATTATGAACCGAATAGTATGGGCGGACCAAAACAAAATTCAGCATATAGCGAACCGCCATTAAAAATTTCCGGCAATGCCGATAGATATGATCACAGAGAAGATGATGATTATTATTCACAGCCCGGAAAACTTTTTAATATAATGAATAGCGATCAAAAAAAGCAATTATTCAATAATGTAAAAAGCGCTATGGAAGGAGTTCCGGAAAGAATTAAGGTTCGTCAACTTGTACACTTTTATAAAGCGGATAAAAAATATGGCGAAGGTGTAGCAAAAGCAATTGGTTTGGGAAATATTAAATTAGCAAAATGGTCATCCAAATCATTTTCTGAACTAATTGATAGTACAACCGAAACAAATTATAAGTAAACTTTTCACAAAATAATATTTTTTTCAAAAACCCCAAATTATTTGGGGTTTATTTTTTTGATCAAAATGAATTGTAAAGTTATTCCGTTTGTTTGTAAAAAAAAGTTAAATGTCTTAAATTTACAATGTTAATTTTATTTATTAATAACGGAGAAAAAATGTTATCAATTGGTCAAAAATTTCCAGAATTCAATAAATTAGCTTGCGTTTCAATTGAACTAGGAAAAGAATTTGGAGAAGTAACTTCTGAAGATCATAAGAAAGATGGTAAATGGATGGTTATGTTTTGGTATCCAAAAGATTTTACATTCGTATGTCCAACAGAAATTTCAGAATTCAACAAAAAATTTGCGGAATTTGAAAGTAGAAATACCACATTATACGGAGCTTCAACAGATTCTGAGTTTGTACATTTAGCTTGGAGAAACAATCACAATGATTTACGCGGTCTAAAATTTCCTCTAATTGCCGATACTTCAAAATCTTTGGCAGAAAATTTGGGAATACTTGAATCAAACGAAAAAGTCGCATACCGAGTAACTTTTATTGTTGATTCTGAAGGAATTATAAGATGGGTAAACGCGAATGATTTATCTGTAGGCAGAAACGTTGACGAAGTGATTAGAGCTTTAAGCGCATTGCAAACCGGTGCATTAACTCCTTGCAATTGGGAACCGGGACAAGCTACTTTATAATTTTCTTATTAAAAATATTTTTTTAATTTTTGATGCCGGTTTATTCCGGCATTATTTTTTTAAAACAATTTATGAATTTAGCATGAAAGAAAAATGGAATAATAGATACAGTTCTGAAGAATATTACTTCGGAAAAGAGCCGAATGAATTCTTTAAAGAAGAGATATCAAAACTACAACCCGGAAAGGCCTTATTTATTGGTGAAGGAGAAGGAAGGAATTCCGTATATGCCGCTAAACTCGGGTGGAACGTCGATTGTATTGATATTAGCGAAATAGGAAAAGAAAAGGCTCTCAATTTGGCTAAAGAAAATAACGTTGAAATTAATTATATAGTCGAAGATGTTCTTGAATACGATTTTCCAAAAGAAACTTATGATTCTATTGTTATAATTTACTTTCACATTGAAGAAGAACTCAGAGAAAATATTCATAAAAAAATTATAAACGCGCTAAAAACAAACGGTGTTTTAATATTCCTTGTTTATGAAAAGGAACATATCAAATTAAACACAAACGGACCTTCCGCTATAGAACTTTTATACTCGCTTGACCAAATTGTTGAAGAGTTTATTGATTTGGATTTTGAACTTCTAAAAAAAGAAAAAATATCAAGAATAAAATTGGGAGTTCCTCAAGATGCAATTGTAATTAAATTCGTTGGAAAGAAAATTTGAAATTTTATTAATTCATAATTTTATTCCTCCAAATACTAATGACAAATATTAAAAATTTAGATTAAAATCTTTTTTGCATTTCTTATATTTCTTTTGTCATTTTGCCTAAAAGTGGAATTTATATGAAAACTGAACTCATTAATGAAAACTTTTCAATTTACAAATTTAAATTGGCGGATTTCTTAAAAGATCTTCACCAGTTTACAATTGAAGTCGGAAACCCGGATTTTCAAAAAATTATAAGCGATTTAAGATCCAATATTAACGAACCCTTTTTATTTGTAGTTGTTGGCGAAGTAAAATCCGGAAAAAGCAGTTTTATTAACGCGCTTTTAAAGGATGATATTTGTAAAGTTGACGCGGCTCCATGTACGGATGTTGTTCAAAAATTGGAATATTCTGAATCAAGAAATGAAATTCAATTAAGTGAATTTTATAAAAGAATCGGTGTTCCATCTGAAATATTAAAAACTATTGCAATTGTTGACACTCCGGGAACTAATACTATTATTAAGAATCATCAGGAAATTACGCAAAAATTTGTACCTAACAGCGATTTGGTTTTATTCATATTCCCCGCAAAAAATCCGCATACGCAATCTGCTTGGGATTTGCTCGATTATGTTAGTGATGAATGGAAAAAACAAGTCGTGTTTATTTTGCAGCAGGCTGATTTGGCCAGACCTGATGAACTTTCCACAAATATTGAAAAAGTAAAAGAGTATGCGATTAAAAGAGGAATTACTTCTCCAATTGTATTTCCAACTTCCGCTGTTTTGGAATTGGAAGAAAAAGAAAATTCGGGTTTTAATTTAGTTAGAGAATTTATTCATAATACAATTACAGGCGGAAAACATTTAAAATTAAAACTGCAGTCCATTTTAGATACATCTCAGCAAGTAATTGAAAAAACCAATTCAAGCTTAGATCAATTGAAACTGACTTTAGAAAAAGATCTGGCTTTTGCGGTAAAAATTAAATTACGATTGGAAACCGGGGAAAAACATTCAACTTACGAAATTAAAAGTTTGGTTGATAGATTGGTTTCAAATTACGATAAAGTCTCATACGAAGTGAAAGAAGAATTTGAAGAAGGTTTATCCGTGTTTTCATTATTTAAAAGAACATTCGGCGCAATATTCAATAAAGACAGCTCAATAAATAATTGGATCAAGGAGCTTCAGAAGAAATTTGAAAATAAATTACATTCTTCATTTGAGGAAATTGCCGATGACGGAGCAAAACATTTTCTTAGCGGAATTAAACAACTGCTACAAACGTTGATTGATGAACTCGACATGAAAGAACAGCAAAGAATTAAAAAAGATGAACTTTATGTTAAAATTGGCGAAGAACGACTCCACGTAATTCAAGATGTAAAATCAAAAGTAACTGATTTAATGGCAAATGATTCATTTACAACATTTTTAAATTCACGTCCTTCTAATTTGGCTCCAACCGCAATGGGCGGAGGTATTTTAGCAATAGTCGGCGCTATAATTTTATCAACAACTCAAGTTGCGTTTATGGATATTACGGGCGGAATTTTAACGGGAGCCGGTTTGATAATTGCCGGCGGCGTTTTAATATTTAAAAAATCTAAAATAGTTAAAGAATTTAAAGAAGGGTTGGATTCCGGAAAAACAAAATTTGAGAGTGAGTTAACAACAAAATTAAACTCTAAATTAAGTTTTATTTATGAAGATATAAATCGTACATTTATTCCATTCTATGAATATACCGAAAGTGAAAAGAAACGCTTGGAACCTTTGTTTGAGAAGGTAAAAATTGTTAAGGAAAATTTCTTAAAGTTAAAGAACGAAATTAACTCCAATTTATAATTGGCTGAATTTATTTTTAGCTTTCTTAAATTTCGAGAAAAACACAAAATCCAAAAAGTAAGACTTTGTAAAATATTTTACAGAAAAAATAAATTATGAAAGAATTAAACTTTCAGCCGGTTAAGTCAAGAGAAGATTTTAGGAAAAATTATGAAGTACATGACATGGCAGAATTCCACGGTAAAAATTTACTTCTGCAATGGGGAATAGATTTTAACGACTTTGGTAACGATAGGCGTTATGAAAAGGTTTGGGAAAAAGGTGATGATAAACCGGATATCGTTGGTGAATATATCGGACACCGATTTTTACTGGATTGGAAAGGAAAAACAAAGGAGGCTTATTGGGTTAACAAACGTGCAATTGAATCTTACATTAACTGGTCGGAAAAATTTAATATACCAATTATTATTTGTTTTTTCTTGTTTGATAAGAATCAACAGCTTACAGATAGAAGATTTGCCGTAATAAAAAAACATAAATTTGAAATTGCTGGAAATAAGGCTTGGGATAAAAACGATGTTGTAAAATTTGAAATTGATTTGCCGGTATTTACAAAGAAAAACTTAATTCATTTTTTAACACAAAGCACTAATAATAATAACCAATAATAAAATAAAACATAAACGGACCTCGGCTTATAATTCTTTCCGGAGAAGTATCTTTCAAATATAAACTTCTGCCCACTGAAAATTCTGCCGGTCCAACCGGAGTATCCAATGCAATTGAGAAACCGACGCCATGTTTTAAGTTTTCAAATTTTATTTGCTCTTGTTTATTCCATGATGAACCCAAATCATATCTTAATTTTAAATAAGTATCGACATAAATTTGAATAGGTAGTTTATATCTGTATTCCATTGATGCAATAAAAATTTGTCTTCCCCTAAATTCATAATCTCTGTAACCGAAAAAATTCTTTTGTCCGCCAAAGTCAAATTGCTGACTTAAGGGGAGAGTTTCATCAGCAAATCCAAAAATTACTCTTGGCTTTATAGTATGGTTATTAAATGAAACATATCCGGAATAATCAAAACTGAACTTTGCAAAACTTATATCACCGCCTAGAATTTTTTGAGCCGTTTCATAGTAAGTATCAATGTACAAACCCTTGGTAGGAAACGGATATTTATTTTGTGAATCGATTTGCAATCGGAATTTTAGGCTTGAAATATTGATCTTATATGTTTGCTCATCTGCAATTGAATCAATACTTTTAATCTCGTCAACTTCATATTTTCCTTCTGTAGTCAGAGTTCCAATTTTTTGCAAATGTGCGCCGACACCAATAAAACCCCCGAAAAATATTTGTCTATACTCGCCAATTTCAGATCTGCTGAATTTATAATTGTTAGGAATATTATCATCAGCGTAAACTTTAACATCATTAAAGTTATAAAAAAGCTGAGCTTTGTAAGTTAAATATGTATTAAAAATTCTATTGGTTTTATGTTCAATTAAAAACGTTCTGTTTCTTATTCCACCCGCGAGTGAAAAACCAAGTTCTGATCCTGTTCCAAATAAATTTTCATTCCTTAAGTCAACCGCAAATTGTGTAAAGTTTTCATTATCAATCCTTAATCCTAACCTCAATACATTCGGAAGTTTTTCTTGAAGTTCAATTTTAACTTTTTTACCCAAACCGTTATTCGAAAAACTAAGTTTAACATTTTCAAAAAGGTCGGTTGCCGAAATGTTATTTAGTCCCTCATCTAAATTTTCTTTTTTTATATAATCGCCCACGTCAGTTGCAAATTCTCTTGTTATAACCGAATTAAGAGTTGTTTCGTTGCCTTCCACTTCAATATCAGTAATTTGACCTTCGTTTATTGTAACATATAATTTTTCCAAATCTTCGCTAAAATACACTAAATCTATTGTCGCAAGTGAATAGCCGAGTTTTCTATAATTTTTTATCAGGTTTAAGTTTGAACTTAAAACACCTTCCGCGGAATAAGGTTTATTTAAAATATTATCAAAATGTTTTAACGCAACTTCAATTGGTATTTGTGTTACACCAATTAGTTCAACATTTTTGATTTTATTATTTAGCTGAAAATTAATGTTAATAAATGTAGAGGAATCAGAAATTGTCGCGGTTGCGGATAGATTATTGTAAATTCCGCGATCATATATTTTATATAAATCAAATAGTATTTCCGATTTGCTGAAAGTATATAGGTTTTTATATTTTTCAAAAATTTCTTTTTCTAAAATGTTTGCATTTTCCGGCAAGCCGATGTTATGAAAATATTTTTCATCATTCACCAATTTCTTTTTAAATAATTGTGACAGTTCATAATTTACGTTAAGCAAAAGATATTTGGCCGAATCATAGCCGGAATTAATTATTTCTTCTAAATTTTCAAAATTATCGTTTCTTCTTTTTTTAAGATTCTGTTTAATAAGAATATTTGCTTTGGAAATGTTTTCTTCCCAAATTATTCTTGATGGAATTGTTACAATTTGATCGGCAATTTCCCACGGATATTCAAGTTCATTTTTATTTCTTAAGCCGCTTGTAGCGTCTGAAGCAATTATAAAATCAGGATTTAATTCCTCCGCAGTTTTTATGGGAAGATTATCAACCAATCCGCCATCCACTAAAATAAGTGAATCAATTCTAACCGGAGGTAAAAAAAATGAAACACTTGAACTTGCGCGCATTGCTTCACCTAGTAAACCATTTTTTAGTACGGTTCTTTTACCGCTAACCAGATCTGTACAAACCGCTCTAAACTTATACAATAAATTATCAAAAGAATCTGGATTGTTTATCGGCGCGTTTAATGCAAGACTTGTTAAAAAATTACTAATTTTTTTACCGGTATTTATGGCGGAAGGTATTGATGGTTTTAATCCATTTAATCTTAACGTCAATAAAGATTTATCTTCCGTAATCTTTTGATCAACAAAAAGATTTCTTCTATCATCGTTGGTTAAAGAAAAAAACTCATCCCAGTTTGTTGATTTAACAATTGAGTCAATTTCTTTGATGGAATATCCAGCGGAATATAATCCTCCGATAACACTTCCCATGCTGGTTCCAATAATTTGGTCGAGGGGAATTTTAAGTTCTTCAATAGCTTTTAGAACACCAACGTGAGAAATTCCTCTAGAGCCACCACCGCTTAAAACTAAACTTACTTCCGGTTTATCTATTGGAACTAATTTTGTAATTCCGAATGGTAATATTTTTTCTTTAAATGAAAGTTTAAGTTCAAATATATTTTGAGGAAAAACAATTTTCGAAAAAAAAACAAAAATTAAGATCAGCTTACTGAAAAAAGCTTTCATTAAAACACTTAAAAAATATTATTGGATAAATTAATAATTTTACTTCTTTTTACCCATTTGTTTTTGAGCTTTTTGTTGCTGCTCGGCCGCTTCCATCATTCTTTGCATAAAGCCAGTTTTCTTTTTGGGATTTTCAACCGGAACTAATTCTTCACCTTGTTTGTGATTTATATAATACTGCTGACCTATTGAAAGTAAATTGAACATAAAATAATATAGGTTCAAGCCGGATGATAAATTCATAAAGATGAAAGTCATCATAAACGGCATTATATAAACCATTGCTTTTTGTGAAGGATCTTTAACCGTCATTTTTTGTGTAAAAAACATTGTTAATCCTAAAAGCGGTGCTAGTCCGGTTATAATATCAACTCCAAACAGCGGGATTTTAAAAGGCAGTTTATATATAACATCGGGGGATGATAAATTGGTAATCCACCATAAAAAAGGTTCGTGTCTAATTTCTATAGCAACATTAAAAAAAGTAAACAGCGCAAATAAAATCGGCATTTGAAGCAGCATCGGCAAACATCCGCCGGCAGGATTTATTCCATACGTGGAATAAAGCTTCATCGTCTCTTTTTGAATTTTCTGCTGATCGCCTTTAAACTTTTCTTTCAACTCGGCTATTTTGGGCTGAAGCTGAGACATTTTCTTCATCGATTTATAGCTTTGGCGGGTTAATGGCGATAATGCGATTTTAAGAATAATTGTAAAAACAATTATAACCCAGCCGTAATTAGGAATAAATTTATGAAGGAAAATAAATAACGGATGTAATATGTATTCTGAAATTGGTCTGGTTATAAATGCCAATCCAAAGAAACTGCCGAAATCATAAATTGCCTGGTAATTATGATTTTGAGCTTTAAGAATATCGTAATCAAGCGGACCAACATACAGCCTAAAATTATCTTTCTGCAGTTTTTGATTATTAAACGGAATTCTTAAACTTGTGGAATAATATTCACGGTTTCCAAATTGGTTTAAAACATGCTCACCTTTAAAATCAGCTCCGCCTTCATCACTTGGGTTTACCGGCGCAAGTATTACCGTAAAATATTTATTCTTTACGCCAACCCAATCTATTTTACCATTAATAACTTTTTCAACCGGTTCATCTACAGATGTTGCATCTATAACAACTTTTTCATCGCCGGAAAATGCGGCTGCGCTTGAATAATTTGCTTCATCAACTGAATTTTGCTCAACAAAATTAATTCCATTCGACCATTCCAAATCATATCTGTAACTGCTAATAACATCATCAAGATTGTTAAGGACTATTTGAACTTTTGAATTGTAATCATTTGCAAAAAAAGTAAATTGTTTTGTTAAGCTTTTATTCTCTTCAACATTATATGTATAACTTAACGATAACGAGTCATTTTCTTTTACTCTGTAATAACTTTCTTTTTTATCGGAGTTAAAATCTATATTTTTAGTATTAACAAACTGTCCCTCTTTGGTAACAAAAACTATATTAAAGTCTCCGCCCTCTTTGGTATAATTTATCAATTGAACATATCTATTATAAATATCAGTCGAATCAATATTGTCGTGATACCAAGTTTCATATTTCTTCAAATAAAATTTCTTTAATCTGCCACCTTTGGAAGTAAGTTCGATCAAAGCCAAATCAGTTTCAATTGTTATTGTTTCTTCTTTTTTTTCTGATTTGTTAAAAGTAGTTTGAACTTCGGTACTTTCTTTTTCAGCGACTTCAGTTTGAGCTTTGTCCTCAAGTTTTAAAGTATCGCTGTTAACAACAACCTTTGTAGTGTCTTCTTTATGCGGCTGATCTACCGGCGGCTGAGGTGAATTAAGATATAGCCAAAAAACTAAAATAATTCCAATTAATATAAATGCTAAGGTTGATTGTTTATCCATAAAATTTGCACCAAAAAATTAAAAATTAAGCGGGATCATAACCGCCTTTATTAAAGGGATTGCACCTTAAAATTCTCCAAACTGATTTTATTCCGCCTTTTAAAACACCATATTTATTCAAAGAATCAATTGCATAATTTGAGCAAGTGGGATAAAATCTGCAAGACGGCGGAAACATGGGTGAAATCACTTTTTGATATAATCTAATTAAAAAAATAAATGCCTTACGCATGTTTTTCTATTTTTATCTTTACTTTTTGCAATAAATCTACCAAATCATCCAAAATAAATTTTTGATCAATATTCTTATTTAACTTTTGGTTCAAAGTTTTAGGAGAGAAAATTAAGTACAGTAAAAAATTATTATTAACACAATATTCAAAAAATTGCGGCTTACTAATTCTGTACGCGGCTCTTAAAATTCTTTTTAGTCTATTTCTCCAAACCGCGTTTCCATTCTTCTTAGATACTACAAAAGCAGCTTTAACACCACTTTCATTAACGCTGCTTTCAAAATAGTAATTAACCTTAAGCTTATTATTTATTGAACTAAGTACTTTTCCGTTTGAGTAAACTTTTTGAAAATCTTTTTTTTGTCTTAATCTTTCTTCTTTAGAAAAAGAATACTTTTTCAAAACTAAAATTCATCACTAACAGTTAATTTTTTTCTGCCTTTTGCTCTTCTGCTCGCAAGAACTTTTCTGCCATTTTTAGAAGCCATTCTTGCTCTAAAACCATGCTTGTTTTTGCGTTTTGTATTACTTGGTTGATATGTTCTTTTCATCGTTTTTCACCTCTAAATTACAAAGAACACAAAATTAAATAAATTCAAATAAATAAACAATTTTTTAAATTATTGACAATTTATCTTAACCGGTTGTTATTTAATACGTTACAAAAAAGAAATTTTAATAATCATAAAGCATTTGATTTATTTTTAAAATTCCATCCGTAAATTTGTAATAAAAATTAAACATTTAGCTAATTTTACTTAAAGTGATAAATTGTAAATTATGCATAAACTTGGTATATTTCTATATTAAAAATCTTTTCAAATTTGAGGAATTTTATGGAGTTTAAGGTAAATAGTAAAGAATTGGAAAAGCTGCTTTCAAAAATAATTCCTGCTGTTCCAACAAGAACACCAATGCCAATTTTAGAGAATTTTCTTTTCGAAATTAAAGACGGTCTGCTTACGGTTTACGCTACCGATCTCGAAATTTCATTAAAGTCTTCGCTTAAAATTGTTTCGGTTGAAAACGCAAAATTACTTTTACCGGCTAAACTTTTGTATGACGTTGTAAAATCTTTAAGCGATACAACAATTCGTTTTGAAATTCTGCCAAATGGAAAAGTAAATTTATTAACCGATCTGGGAAAGTATAATCTGAGTTATTTAAGTCACGATGAATTTCCAGAAATTCCGGATTTTCCCAATGATACATTGGATAAAGAAGAGCTTAACGAAATTAATGTTAACGGAAGCGATCTTAGATTTGCGTTTGAAAAAACCTCGTTCGCGATGAGCAAAGAAGAAATGCGTCCCGCTATGATGGGAACGTTATTTCAATTTACCGGCGAAGGATTAAGATTTGTAACAACCGATGGTCACCGTCTTGTAAATCTGCTTTATAAAAATGTTAAGATACCGATTGATTCGCAGTATGTTCTTCCTGAAAGAGCCGTATCTGTGCTCTTGAAAATATTGGATGAAAAAGACGTAAAGATTTATTTCAGCAAAAGTCATATGTCGTTTAAGCTGAATGAATATGAATTGATTTCGCGATTGATAAAACAAAAATACCCTGATTATTCAAGCGTTATTCCTTTAGAAAATGAATTTCTTCTCGAAATTGAAACTAAAGAACTGCACAACGTAATTAAAAGAATGATGTTGTTTTCTACTTCAAACACAAGAAGAGTAAAATTTTCGATTAAGGAAAATAATTTGGAAGTTTCCGCGGAAGACTTGGATTTGGGCGCTTCCGGAACAGAAAATATTTTATGCAAATACAAAGGTGATAATATTGAAATCGGTTTTAATTCATCTTATGTAAATGACGTTTTAAATCATTTGGGTTCTGAAAAGAAAATTATTTTCAAATTGCATTCCGCAACAAAAGCCGTAATAATTCTGCCTATTGAAGAAAAAGAAAATTATGAGCTTATGATGCTGCTGATGCCGGTTCGACTTAATAATTAACTTATGATTTTGAATTTTATTGAATTAAAAAATTTTAGATTACATAAAAAAACGAATTTAGAATTTTCAAATAACCTTAACTATATTGTTGGCGGAAACGGACAAGGGAAAACATCATTATTAGAAGCTATTTACTATTTGTGTACGAGTAAAAATTTGAATCAAAATTCTGATATTGATGCGCTGAGTTTTAACGAAAGTTTTTTTGAGATTACCGGAAGCTTTAAAGAATATTCAACCAATAAAGTTAGAATTTTTTTTGACGATTCCTCCAAGAAAAAAAATGTTTTTTTAGATGATAAACAAATTTACAGAGCATCAAACTTAATTGGAAAATTTCCGGTTGTTGCTCTTTTACAATCTGATCATGCAATTACACAAGGTGCTCCGTCAGAAAGAAGGAGGTTTGTAGATTCCATTATTGCTCAATCAAGTGAAACATATTTAAAACTCTTACTGGATTATAATAAAATTCTCCGCAACAGATCCGCATTACTGTCTAAAATCAAAGAATTTAATTCACCGGTATTGTTTGATGAGTTGGAAGCGTGGACTCACTCACTTGTTGCTATGGGTTCGGAAATTATAAAACATCGAATAAGATTCTTGATTGAATTTAATGAATACATAAAACAGCCTTATGAATTTATTATGGGAAAAAATGAATTCCCGGTAATAAAATATGTTTCATTATTATCAGAAACGGAAAATGTGGAAAATATTTTTAAACAAAAAATAAATGAACTGAAAAAGGAAGAATTGAGAAAAGCTCGGAATTTGGTAGGTCCGCATATTGATGATTTTGATTTTTTTATTGATGAACTTGAATTAAAAAAATACGGTTCCCAAGGTCAGCATAAAACATTTCAAATAGCCTTAAGGTTTAGTCAGTTTTTTTATTTAAAAGATAAATTAAAAATTACTCCCATCTTTTTGATGGATGATGTTTTCGGTGAACTCGATTCATATAGAGCGGAAAAGATTAGTAGTTATTTGAAAATTATTGGGCAAGCTTTTATTACAATGACTGATTTTTCCAATCTTGAAAAACTAAATATCGAGGACAAAGATTTAATCATAAACGTAAACAGAGGAACCGCGACTTATGCTTAATTCTTTTAGAAGCTTAACCGAAGTTTTTAATAATGAAAATACATTTGAAAAGTTTAGAAAATCTGTGAAGGAAATAGATGTATTGGAAGGTTTTCATGCAGTATTTCCTGATCTAAAAAAAACTGTGAAACCAAAATATGTTAAAAAAGGAATTTTATTTTTATCTGCTGAGAATTCTGTTTTGAAGAATGAACTTTTTTTAAATAGAAAACTTATCGTTGAAAAGATCAATAATCATTTTAAAGAGAAAATTATAACGGATATAAAATTTTAATAATGAAAAGGTAATACGTGACAAAAGAAACAGCACAAAAAAATTATACTGCCAGTAATATTAATGTTTTAAAAGGTTTGGAGGCAGTAAGAAAAAGGCCGGCAATGTATATTGGCGACATTGGCGTTAGAGGCTTACACCATTTGGTTAACGAGGTTGTTGATAACAGTATTGACGAAGCTTTAGCCGGTTATAATGATACGATAATTGTTACAATTAATAAAGACGGAAGTGTAACCGTTGAAGATAACGGAAGAGGTATTCCGGTAGATTTACATCCTATAGAAAAGAAATCTGCTCTGGAAGTTGTAATGACGGTTTTGCATGCCGGAGGTAAATTTGATAAAGATAGTTATAAAGTATCCGGTGGTTTACACGGTGTAGGCGTTTCGGTAGTTAATGCTCTTTCCGAGTGGTTAAAAGTAGAAGTAAGACGTGACGGTAAAGTCTACTTTCAGGAATACAGAAGAGGAATTCCAATTGCCGAAGTAAAGGAAATAGGAAAAAGCGGAAAAAAAGAATCCGGTACTAAAACTACATTCATGCCTGATAATGAAATTTTCAAATCGACAAAATTCCAGTTTGAAATTCTTACAGAAAGAATGCGCGAACTTGCTTTCTTAAATAAAAACGTATCGATAAAAATTTCAGATGTAGGTGAAGGCGAAGAAGAAACTTATCATTACAAAGGCGGAATTATTGAATTTGTAAAATATTTAGATGAAACAAGAGAAGTGCTTCACAAACCAGTTTACATTGAAGGTGAAAAAGAAAACACTCCCGTTGAAATTGCTTTTGAATACAGTGACGCTTATTCCGATAATATTCATACCTATGTAAATAACATCAATACACATGAAGGCGGAACGCATTTAGTTGGATTCAAAACCGCGCTTACAAGAACTTTTAATAACTATGCCGCAAAGAATAAATTAATAAAAGAAAATAGTAAAGTAACATTGACCGGCGATGATTTTAGGGAAGGTTTGACCGCTGTTATTTCCGTAAAAGTTATGGAACCTCAGTTCGAAGGTCAAACGAAAACTAAATTAGGGAATAGTGAAGTAAAGTCAATTGTTGAATCTATTGTTGGTGAAAAACTTGCGGATTATCTTGAAGAAAATCCCGCTATTGGAAGAAAAATAATTGACAAATGTTTAAGGGCCGCCGAAGCGCGTGAAGCCGCGAGAAAAGCTAGAGATTTGGTTAGAAGAAAAAGTGCGCTCGATTCTATGCATTTGCCGGGTAAATTGGCGGATTGTTCAATTAAAGACCCCGAACATTGCGAAATTTATGTTGTGGAAGGCGACTCCGCTGGCGGATCCGCAAAACAAGGAAGAGACAGAAGATTTCAAGCCATTCTTCCAATTAAAGGAAAAATATTAAATGTTGAAAAAGCTAAGATCAATAAAGTTTTGGAAAACACCGAAATCAAATCAATGATTGCCGCAATTGGCGCGGGTATCGGCGCGGAATTCGATGCAGAAAAATCAAGATATGGAAAAGTTATAATAATGACTGATGCCGATGTTGACGGAAGCCACATCCGTACATTGTTATTAACATTTTTCTATCGTCAAATGAAAGAATTGATAACTTCGGGAAAAGTATATATTGCCCAACCTCCTCTTTATAAAATTAAAAAAGGTAAAGAAGAAATTTATGCTTATGATGATGAAGAAAGAGATAAAATACTTACAAGAATGGGCGGAACGGGAATGAACAAAAAACATGAAGAAGAAGAACATGAAACTGAAGGCAATTTACCTAAAGGAGTTACAATTTCAAGGTATAAAGGTTTGGGAGAAATGAATCCCGATCAACTTTGGTCAACAACCATGAATCCTGAAACAAGAACAATTTTACAAGTGAATTTGGAAAGTGCCGCAGCCGCCGATAAAATATTTGAAACTCTAATGGGCGATGTTGTTGAACCGAGAAGAGCATTTATTGAAAAACATGCTAAGTATGCAAACTTAGACATTTAATAAAATTAATTTTAAAATAAAAAGTGTTGGAAAATGACTACAATTTTTGAGAAAGTTTTACCCGTTGCTTTAGAAGATGAAATGAAATCATCATACATTGATTACGCAATGTCTGTTATTGTGGCTAGAGCTTTGCCGGATGTAAGAGACGGATTAAAACCCGTTCACAGACGTGTATTATATGGTATGCATGAATTGGGTGTTGCATATAATAAACCTTATAAAAAATCCGCAAGAATTGTTGGAGAAGTGTTAGGTAAATATCATCCTCATGGTGATTCCGCTGTTTATGATAGTATGGTGAGAATGGTTCAAGATTTTTCATTACGTTATCCGTTGGTAGATGGACAAGGGAACTATGGCTCAGTTGACGGAGATTCTCCCGCAGCTATGCGTTATACAGAAGCAAGATTGTCAAGAATTTCTGAAGAAATTTTACGCGACTTGGATAAGAACACCGTTGATTTTACTTCTAACTTCGACGAATCATTACAAGAGCCTGTAGTTATGCCTTCATATCTTCCAACATTGCTGATAAATGGCGCAAGTGGAATTGCGGTTGGAATGGCAACAAATATTCCCCCTCATAATTTAACCGAAGTAATTGACGGTTTGATCGCAATGATCGAAAAACCATCTATTACAAATGAAGAATTAATTAAATATGTAATTGCTCCGGATTTTCCAACCGGCGGAATTATTTTCGGTTATGAAGGCGTAAGAGAAGCTTTTACAACCGGAAGAGGAAGAATAATTCTTAGAGCCAAAGCAAATATAGAATCGCATAAGAATGAAAGGGAAAATATTATAATTACGGAACTTCCCTATCAAGTTAATAAAGCTAACTTAATTGAAAAAATTGCCGAATTGGTTCGTGAAGAAAAACTTAATGATATTTCAAACATAAGGGACGAATCTGATAGAGACGGAATGAGAATTGTAATTGAAACAAAAAGAGGTTCTCAGCCCGAAGTAATTATAAATCAATTATTCAAGCATACTCAAATGCAGGTTACTTTTGGCGTTATAATGCTTGCGTTGGTAAATGGATCTCCAAAGGTATTGACTCTCCGCGAAACTATGGTACATTTTTTAGCGCACAGAATGGAAGTTTTAATAAGAAGAACTAAGTTTGAATTGGAAGCCGCGGAAAAAAGAGCTCATATTTTGGAAGGTTACATTATTGCTCTTGATAATATTGACGAAGTTATTGACACAATTAAAAAGTCAAAAGACGTTGAGACCGCCAAAAATAATTTGATGAAGAAATTCAAATTAAGTGACATCCAAGCAAAAGCGATTTTGGATATGCGTTTGCAAAGATTGACCGGTCTGGAAAGAAAGAAAATTGAGGACGAATATAAAGAAACTTTAAAATTAATTGAAAAACTTCAAGGAATTTTGGATAGCGAAAGAAAGAGAAATATTATTATTAAAGAAGAATTGCTTGCGCTTAAAGAAAAATATGGTGATAAACGAAGAACCGAAATAATTCATGACTTTAAGGAATTTTCACTTGAAGATATAATTGCCGAAGAAGATGTTGTTGTAACAATTTCACATACCGGATTCATTAAAAGATTTCCTGTAAGCGGTTACCGCAAACAAGGCAGAGGCGGAAGAGGCGTAACGGGTGCCGGAACAAAAGATGAAGATTTTATAGAACATATGTTCATTGCATCAACTCATCATTACATAATGTTTTTTACAGACCAAGGAAAATGTTATTGGAAGAAAGTACATGAAATTCCTGAGGGCGGAAGAGCTTCGCGCGGAAGATCGCTGCAGAATTTAGTTGAAAAAGAAAATAGTGAAAAGATCACCGCATTTGTAACTGTTAAAGATTTTTCTGAAGAAAAATTTGTTGTTATGGTTACAAAACAAGGTACAATTAAAAAGACCGTCCTTGCGGCTTATTCAAATGTCCGTAAAGGCGGAATTAATGCTATTAATATTGTTAAGGGCGATGAATTAATTGAAGTTAAATTAACCGACGGCAATAATGATTTGGTTATGGGAACCAAAAAAGGTTTAGCAATAAGATTTAATGAATCTGAAGTAAGAGATATGGGAAGAACCGCTACCGGAGTTAGAGGAATTAAATTGGGTTCCGGCGATCAGGTGATTGGTGTAATTGTTGTAAGAGCTAAAACTACATTGCTCGTAGTAACCGAAAATGGTTTTGGCAAACGCAGTGATATAGATGATTACAGAATTACAAAGCGTGGCGGTAAAGGAATTATTACCGTACGAACAGGCGAAAAAACCGGAAATCTTATTTCTATCAAAGAAGTTAACGATAATGATGAATTAGTAATTATTACAAATGGCGGAATGGTAATTAGACAAGCTGTTAAAAATCTTAGAGTAATGGGAAGAGCAACACAAGGTGTTAGATTAATTAATCTTAAAGATGGTGACTCAATTGCAGATGTTGCCCGAGTAATAAGTGAAGACGAAGATGATGGAGCAGAACAAATTGAAAATAACGATCAATTGGATATAAGTGAAGAATAACAATAATTTAAACATCGAAACAAAATGTGTTCATGCGGGAATTAAAGAATATGAACACGGACCTGTAATTCCGCCGATTTATCAAACTTCTACGTTTAAGTTTGAGTCGGCTGATCACGGCGGTTCTTTATTTGCCGGAGAACAAAAAGGCTACATATATACAAGAATGCTAAATCCTACAATAGAAGCAATGGAAGACGCAATTGCGGAACTTGAAGGAGGTTATAAAGCTTTAGGCTGCGCAAGCGGAATGGCGGCGGTCAATACTGTTTTTTCTGCTTTACTTAAATCCGGAGACCATGTAATTTGCTCAAAATCTGTTTATGGTCCCACTTCAACATTGCTGGCAACGGTGTTTAGTAAATTCAATGTTGAATCCACATTTGTTAATACATCCAATATTCAAAATATCGAAAAATCAATTAAACCTAATACAAGACTTATTTATATTGAAACTCCCGGAAATCCAACTCTTGAAGTAACAGATTTAAAAGCTGTTTCAGAATTAGCCCACAAAATAAATGCTTTAGTTGTTGTTGATAATACTTTTATGAGTCCAGTTTTGCAGCAGCCTTTTATGTTTGATGTTGATATTGTTTTGCACAGCATGACTAAATTCTTAAACGGACACGCTGATGTTGTTGCGGGAGTAATAATTGTTAAAGATGAAGAAACATATAAACATTTCAGAAAAACTTTAAATCAGCTTGGCGGAGTTATTGATCCGTTCAATTCATTTCTTGTTCACCGCGGATTAAAAACATTGTCTATCAGAATGCAAAAACATTCCGAGAATGCTATTAAAATTGCGGAATTTTTAGAAGCGCATCCAAAAGTTGAATGGGTTCGTTTTCCGGGATTAAAATCCTTTCCAAATTATGAAGTCGCGCAAAAGCAGCACAAAGCTCCGGGTGGAATGATATCCTTTGAATTAAAAGGCGGAGTTATTGCCGGAAAAAAATTAATGAATTCCGTTAAACTTTGTCAGCTTGCTGTTAGTCTGGGCGGAGTTGAAACATTAATTCAGCATCCTGCAAGTATGACGCATTTAACGATGGGAAAAGAAGCGAGAGAATCAGCCGGAATTACAGATGGCTTAGTTCGCCTTTCTGTTGGAATTGAAAATGTTGATGATATAATTGCGGATATTTCAAATGCTTTAGAGCTTATATAAAAAATCCCATCGAAATTGATGGGATTAAATTTTGATATTGCTTTTCACTACTTCATTAAAATCATTTTCTTTCTTAACAATTCTGTTTTGTCTCCATTTTTCATACTTAATTGATAAATATACATTCCGCTTGCTAAATTCGATGCGTTCCATTCTACTTTGTAAAAACCCGGTCTTTGATTATCATCAACTAATTTTGAAACTTGCCTTCCCAAAATATCATAAATAAACAAAAGAACTTCTGATGTTGAGCGAATATTGCTTGCCGGAATTGCATAACTTATAGTGGTTGTTGGGTTGAAAGGATTTGGATAATTTTGATTTAACTCAAATTTTTCCGGCGGAAGAATTACTATTTTTATTTCCTTACTCCAATTTTGAGCATTACTTGTTATTGCAAATTTCAATACACTTTCTTCCATAACAGCCGCTTCATTATCAACATCAAAAGTAAAAGAAACAATCTCTTCTGATTTAGGATTTAAAGAATTGATTTCTGTTTCAATACTTACGAAATTTATCCAGTTTGGAAAATCTATTGCGGATATTTGAACATTACCTAAGTCATTTTCAGAATCGTTATAGACAGACAATTCAATTTCATTTCCTTTTGCCGCAAATGGAATTTCATATACTGTTTGTGCCAATAATTTAATGGCAAGCAAAATTAAAATCATTAAAATCTTCATTTTTCTTCTCCTCATTTATTTTGCCACGAATTCACGAATTTCTGTGTATTCGAGTTGAATATTAATTTTTCACTTTTGCCCTTCACTTTTCAAAAAATCATAATCTTTCTATTATATACCCGGAATAATAATACAGAAATTTATACCCTTCATCGCTTACATATTTTGGATAATTTTGCTCCGGGTTTTGATAAACCAAATCCACACTATTTTGAAAAGCAGTAATTTCTGTTTTACAGTTTAATGAGTCACCGGCATTCAAATAATTTTCTGCATTCGTAAGTTTTGTTAATAACTCATTTTTATAATTTTCATCTTTCAGCCATTCATAACCATAGCATTGGTTTGTGTAGGAGATTAAAGTATCTAACATTGTTGTGGCTGATATCGTGCTGTCTGGAATTACAGGGATAAATTTTATTATTTTTATTTCTATAAGTTGTTTTAAAGTTGGATCATTTTCCAAATTCATTTGTTCATGTAAAAAGACATAAGTTGACGGATCTGAAAAATTCTTTGTTAAACTAGATGTCAATAGTAGCTTAAATGAATTACTTGTGTCACTAACTATTCTTTCTTTAATAAAATTTTCAAGATTATTAAATTTTTTCTCTTCTAATATTTTTAATGATAGGGCTTTTAAAGAAAAATCCGGTCTGTTTTGTATAATATCTTGTGCTAAATTAATAATATTACTACCGCTAATTTCTTGAAGTACATAAAGTGCAAAAAACTTATCATTTTTAGTTAAATAAGTTTTATTTTCTTCTGATACAAGTTTTAATAGTTCAGTTATTGAATAGTCTTTATATTCAGGTACATTTAACGCCAAATCTTCTAACATACCTATATGGAAAGCTGCTACTTTGTTAAGAGTATCTGCTTCAATTGATTCAAACAAATAATTTTTTGTGGAAAAATCATCTACTTTAAATAATAAACTCGTAGCCATCATTTTCATACTTAATGGATTATTTGGCGAATATTGATAATTAAAGCTCTCTGCAGAATCTATAAAAGTATGGGCAATTTCAATAAAATTAGGGTAATCTAACATATATAAAGCTTGAAGAAAAGAGAAACCCAATCCATTTGGTGCTTCGACCCAAATTTTCTCCAATAATTTTGGAATAGCCTCAACAATTTTATAATCCTTAATTTTATCTAAAGCACCTGATTTTATCCAAAAATCTGTAGAATCTAATTCAGATATTATTTCTTCTTTTTCTATTAGTGTTAATTCTTGAGAAAAACTAATTTTATTTGATAATAAAATTGTAACAAGAATCATGTATATATATTTGTTCATTTTTTCCTCATTTTTTAATTACAATTTAAACCTAAATTTAATGCTTTTTGTTCAAGCCATAATGAGTAAGCAACTTGAAGATTAAAAACTTCTTCATTCATGTTGGTTTTTATCTCATTCCTTAATTTAAGTTCATCTTTCTCATCATCTGATTTACCTTTATAATTATAAATATCAAGTGATTGTTGCATATACTTGTTAAATATTTTAGATATTTCTTGCCTACCTTGATTTCTTGCATCGGTCTCATTTTGTACATCACTACATGTTAAAATTATTTTTTTGAAGTCATTTTTAAAATTGGGTAAATACATACTAAAAATTTCTTTTATTTCATTCACATGTGTTTGTTCGTGTTTAAGAATTATCTCTGTAAAAATATAATCACCTGGATAAACATCATATGGATATACATAATGTCCGTATAAGGCTTTTAATGCATTGCAAATATTTTCTGTGGGAATTTGTTCAAGGTCATAAAATGAATTTATAACTTTATAATCAAGTAAATCAATATTATCATTACATAATCCCATTATAATATTCATTTCAAACGTTTTAACGTTAAAATGCCAAGAGTTAGCTGACACATTGAAACAGACATCTGGAATGTATGGATTAAACATTTTACTTCCTTGTACGGGGGAAGTAACACCAAGAGTATGCTTTATAATTATTGCTGGATTATTGGAATCTCTAACTAATATGCATTTGTTTTGGTTAAACGTACCAACTGGATGTGTTGTTACTTTTAATTCTGGGGCTTCAGTTTCCACATCACATTCCGGTGTGCCAGTGCCGCACTCTTCCGGAATAAGTTTAAATGCTGCAGATTTTGTATAACCATTTACTTCAGTGGTTATTTCAGTTTGGTAGTCTTCGGTACCATAATACGGTGTATCATATTTTTAATGTAGCGTATAAGCCATTTATACTTTCATTAAAAGAATCTCCAATAAGTGTTGTCCCATTAACAGCATCATAAAAAGACAAATACTCACTCCCTTTTGTTATTGTTGTTGTTAAATAGTCTTTTTCTAAATTACCAATAATTGCCGTGCATAAATTTTCATCACCTTTTTTTGCACTTGCCGAAACGGCATTATTTAAACTTACTCTTTCTGTAGGCGTATGCCCGCTATTTAAATAAACTTTTCCAAACCAAGGATCAATTGGTATTCCAACACTAGGATGCGAAATTGTCCATTTTGTAGTATAATATTCCCCGTCAACGTAAACATTATAACTTACATCTGGTGTTCCCGTAATAGTTGAGCGCCCAGGCCTTTCCGTTTTACTTTTAACGCCAACTCCATAAACCGTTGGTCTTGGAGCAGTTATAGTAAAACTTAAATTACCTGAATTATCCCATGGTGAAACAAATGTTAGTTTAGAGCATCCAGAATTGCTTGCTGTATAAAGTGTACACTGTAATGAATAAGACCCATCAGTTGGAAATGCAATTCTTATTTCGAGAGAGTTTGCACCTTTATATAACACAATATTATCATTTATAGTTTCTGTTTGCTCATTCAATTCAACTTTCTCTTTTATTTTTACTTGTCCGTAATTAAAAGTAAAAAGTGAAAACGAAAAAGTGAAAATAATAAATGCTGAGACGAAAAAAGAAGGACGTAAAACGAAAAAGCTAAAAAAGAGGTTTAAGCTAAATCTCAATTGATTGATTGATTGATTGATTGACTTGCCCGACGTATTTTTGTTTGGTTAATTGATTATGTGTTTCAAGATTTGTTTG
This sequence comes from Ignavibacteriota bacterium, assembly GCA_016713565.1. Classification (NCBI taxonomy): domain Bacteria; kingdom Pseudomonadati; phylum Ignavibacteriota; species Ignavibacteriota bacterium. The sequence goes on along the minus strand of JADJOX010000007.1, from coordinate 1,572,583 downwards.
GTTTTTTGGGGATTTTAATATCATTATTACTCCTTAACTTTTCAAAAATATTTTCCTTTCTTTTTAAAAGAACGTGTTCAATT